>NZ_JABDWE010000011.1:0-229017 GCF_019685125.1 Rhizobium sp. NZLR10
CCCCTGCCCCGCCCGACGCCCCCAGCCACCTTCACGTTTCCATTGCATATCATCGAACCGCCGGTGGCACAGACCGCGTCGACTTTTCTGCGGACATGGCGGATATCCGGGCCTGCAATGTGTGCGGCGCTGCGCAATGCCGGCATCGAAACCAGCGATTGGGCGGCGGCAAGCTTCGACGCCGATACGTTCGAATGCATTTTCGAGCATAGCGGCAAGCGGGAGAAGGATCAGCTTCCGAGCTCCATCTTCGTCATCGTTCGCGGCGACGCCACCGGCGCGATCAACAACATGCGGGTGAAAATCATCAATCCCGAGACGGATCAAAATGGTCAGCTCGATCCCAACATTCTGCGAATTTTCGAAACCATGTTGCGGCAACCGCAATGGCTCGATTTTCACGAGACGCTGAACGCGATCAAAAATCTGAGGGACATCAAGGAAGACGGCTTTGGAGCCAGCATCAATTTCAGCCGCGAAGTGCTCAATCCTGGGCGGTATAATTTTACGCTAGCCCTGGATGCCACTTCGGGACCCCAGAAAAGAACGAGAAACTATTTTTCCGAGAGAGCATGGCTTCGATCGCCCGAGCCGACGGTCGGGACCGACCTGCGGCCGGCATCCATTCCTGCCGATGCCAAGGCACCGGCACAAAGTCAGGAACATCCGCATTAGGGTCAGCTGAGATTATGCGCCGACTTCTCACGCCATGTAACTTGCATCGTCGTGATGCCTGGCCAAAATCTCGTAAAGCTCTTTCAAACTGTCCGCACTCGGCCGTTCGGTGCTGTCCCCGCCCGCCAAGCGCCAGACACGCTCGACATTGAGGTCCTGCGTGACTTGCTCAAGGTCTTCGTTCAGCGAGCGAATGGCGGCCTCCGATCGACGCAGCCGCCCCGACAGCCTGACAAGCGCTGCGAACGACAGAAAAATGACGCCGGTGACACCGAGAACGAGCGCCGAGAATTGTCGGGCATCGAGAAGAAATAGATCGTTTCGAATGGTCGTCATAAAAAAAACGGCATTTTGCAATGCCATATGAAAACAGCTTATCAGATAGCTAAACCAATCTTCCATCACCAGCGCCCTCCAGAACAGTTTATATCGTGGCGCCGGCTGAAAAGTCTAGCACACACTGACAATATCCCCTACGGCGAAAGTATATTTAGGGTTGAATTACTCCGTTGAATTGAACGCGAATGCCGCGTTGCCGACGAGCCTGGCCCTCTAAATTTGGCCGCGGACATCAAAAAAGCCAACCGTGAGAGATAAAATGAATAGAAGACGTTTCCTCGCCTCGGTTCCGCTCGCCCTGTTGTATGCCAATGCGGGCCACGTCCTGGCACAGGTGCCTTCAGCGGGAGGGCTGCGCGCCCTTGCCGACGGCAAGGCGTTCCGATTCGGATCGGCAATCGACCTGCAAAATATCAGCGATCCAATTGCTTCCGAGATATACATCAATAACGTCAATTCAATAACGCCGCGAAACGAACTGAAGTGGAATGCGACGGAAAAGAGGCCCGGTGTTTTCAGTTTCAGGAATGCGGACCGGATGGTTGCATTTGCGCAAAAAAACAACATGAGGGTTTATGGCCATACGCTGATCTGGTATCGCGTCCCGGAGTGGGTGTCGGACATCACCGACGCGAAGGCGATTCAGGCGACGATGAACCGTCACATAAAACAGGTTGTCACTCGCTATAAGAACTCAATCGACGCTTGGGATGTGGTGAACGAGCCGTTGGAATATGATGCGCCGGATCTGCGAGATTGTGTTTTCCGACGCCTTCTTGGCGACGACTATATCCGTATGAGCTTCGATATGGCACATGAGGCAAATCCCGGCGCAATGCTGGTGCTGAACGAAACGCATCTGGAGAAAAAATCCGACGTGTTCGAACAGAAGCGCGCGCGTATCCTGAGAATCGTTGAGGATCTCGTCGCCCGGAAATCGCCGATCAATGCGGTGGGGCTGCAGGCGCATTTCCGTCCCGGCCTCGACCGGATCGATCCGGAAGGAATGGGGCGCTTCTGCGCGGCGCTGAAGGACATGGGGGTCGGCGTGTTCATCACCGAGCTTGATGCCTCCTGCCAGTTCCTGAACCGCGACAAAGGCTTTTCGCCGACGTCATACGCGGATATTTTCGGTGATGTGATCACTGTGGCGGCCGAGCGTGGCGACTTGAAAGGCGTGACAGTATGGGGCATGTCGGAAAAATACGGCGAGCGCATTGAGAACGAAGCCGCTCCCGACGCAGCCTGCGCAAAGCGCGTTAATCTTTATGACGACAACAATGCGCCGAGAAGTGCGGTTAATGGCATCAGGCGGGCAATAGAGGCGATGTGATGGGCAAGACAACGGAGACGTCGACAGATTCATGAGAAAAGCCGTTATTTACGTGGAAAAATTTTTGCCTGCCAGCCAGGCATTTGTTCTCAATCAGGCGGTAGCATTTCGTTCTTTCGAAGCTGAAATTCTTGCCGGCACGCGAATTCCGTCCGCCCACACCAAAAAATCCACTATCCCGGTTCATGACATCCGTCGGTCTCCCGTTGCGCGGGCCGGCGAACTGCTTCTGAAAATTCCGCAGATCGGCCTTCCCTTTCTCTTTCCGGCGATCGGCCAGGCCGATCTCGTTCACGCCCATTTCGGCAAGAACGGTTATGTCATCGGCCCCCTGGCGCGCGCCGCCGGCAAGCCGCTGGTCACGACATTCCACGGGTTCGACGCCACCTATGGCGGTGACCCGAAAAAGCCGGGCGGCTTCAATCAGGTGCGCTTTTTTGCCAAGGGCCGGAGCGAGATGGCTGGCTGGAACAGCTGGAATATCGCCGTTTCCGATTTCATCCGCGATCGGCTGCTGGCGCTCGGCTTTCGCGCCGACCGCGTCTATCGCCATCATATCGGCATCGATCTCGATCTGTTCAAAATGGAGCCACGTCCACGAAAAAAAGGGCTGGTGGTTTCCATTGCCCGCTTCGTCGACTATAAGGGCCACCGCTTCATGATCGACGCGCTGGCACGCGTGGCGGCCGCCGGCACTCCGGTCGAATTCGTCATGGTCGGCCAGGGTCCTTTGAAGGAGGAAATCGAAGCACTGGCGCGTCGTTCCTTGCCAAGCGTCACGATCCATGAAAATCTGTCGCAGACTGAGATAAGGGATCTGCTCGCCAGTGCGGAGCTTTATCTCCATGGAAGCGTGACCCTCGATAATGGTCACGCTGAAGCTTTCGGCCTGGCCAATCTCGAGGCCGAAGCCGTGGGAACTCCGGTCGTCGCATTTCGCTCGGGAGGCGTGGGCGAAGCGATCGAAGAGGGGAAAACTGGTTGTCTCGTGGAGGAGCGGGATGTCGCAGGAATGGCCGAAGCAGTCGGAAGGCTGCTCAATGACCAGGCCCTGTGGACAGCCTTTAGCGCGCGGGCACCGCTTCTGGTGGCCGAGCGCTTTGACTTACGTCGTCAGACGGGGATGCTCGAGGACTATTACAGTTCCGTGCTAGACGAATTTTCCAGCCGGGGTCGGACTTGATGGTGCAGACAGGAAAAAAGCCGAAGTGGGGACTGAACGTATTTCGGCCGCTGCGGAACGGAATTGTGAAGGCCAAATGGCTCTACTATACGAAGTTCTGGGGAATGGACATCGATCCGACGGCCAGCTTTTCCCTGAGCGTGCGGTTCGACAAGACCAATCCGAAGGGATTGCATATCGGCGCGGAAACCTATGTCGCCTTTGAGGCGGCGATCCTGACCCACGACCTCACGCGCGGGCTCTATCTTCACACGAGAATCGGCAGACGCTGCTTCATCGGCGCCCGCAGCATCATTTTGCCCGGTGTTGAAATCGGCGACGAATGCGTCATCGGCTCGGGCTCGGTGGTGACCAAGAGTGTTCCACCGCGCTCGCTGGTCGCGGGCAATCCGGCAAAGATAATCCGCAGCGATATCGAGATCATTTCGCGTTACGGACGCATGGCACGCGAAGACGAGACGGTCTCGATCGTCAAGCACTTGCCGACTGGAGAAGCACGATGAAGATGTTTGCCTACCGCGGGAAACACGAGAATTTCGGCGACGAACTCAACCATTGGCTCTGGGAGCGTCTTCTGCCCGGCTTCTTCGACGATGACGACGGTCAGCTCTTTCTCGGCATCGGTTCGATCCTCTACGACAATTTCGATCCGAACATGCAGAAGATTGTCTTCGGCTCGGGTTATGGCGGCTACACCAACCCGCCGAAAGTCGATCGCAACTGGACATTCTATTTCGTCCGCGGAAAGAAGACCGCCGAGATCCTCGGCATCGATCCGAGCTACGCCATCGGCGATTCGGGCATCCTCACCCGCAGTTGCTGGGATGCAAAAAGCGTCGAGAAGCGTTATCCCGTCTCGTTCATGCCGCATTATGAAAGCGCCATGCACGGCAGCTGGGATAGGGTCTGCGATCTCGCCGGTATCCACTACATCGATCCGCGCTGGTCGGTGGAAAAAGTCCTGACCGAAATCAGCGCATCACATAAAGTCGTATCGGAAGCGATGCATGGCTGCATTATATCGGATGCGCTTCGCGTTCCTTGGCGAGCGATTCGCCCGATTGCCCTTGAAAATCGAGCCAAGTGGCATGATTGGGCTAGCGCGCTCGATCTGGAGATCGATTTCGACCCGATCGGCCCGTCAAACCTCGTCGAGGCAGGAGCGTCGCGGGTGCGGAAGCATGGCTATCTTTGGAAGAACATAACGTTTCGCCGCCGCCGCATTCTGCAGGTCACCGGCAATTATGTCTTCGGATCGACAGTCAAGACGTTACAGCGGGTTGGAGAGAAGCCGGGCCAGCTCAGCACGGATGAGGCTATTGTAAGAGCACACGAAAGAATGCTGGTCGAACTGAATCGGCTGAAGCAGGATTTTTCCAAGAAAACGGCAAGCGCCCTTTGAGGTCGCAATCGCTTTCGTGACGAGGCATAAGGCATGATGCTTTCTAACTTCATCAATACCCTCTGCGCCAGCAAGGTGCCCAAGTGTTTTCGGCGGGTGCTCAACCCGCTTCGATGCTCGAAGCCCACTACGTACGGAGCCGATCGCTCATGAAGAATGTAGCCGACCGGATGATCCGGGGCAGCATATGGCTGAGTCTGTCCCGCGCTATCGTCAACGCGCTTTCCGCGCTCAGCACCTTTGTGCTGGCGTGGTACCTCGTGCCGTCTGACTTCGGTCTCGTCGCGATTGCAACAACGATCCAGGTCATCTTGAGCTCCGTCACCGAACTTTCGCTTGGTCAAGCGCTTATTCGCCATGAATCTCCCGGCGAAACTCACTTCAGTGCGGTTTGGACATTAAGCGTAACGAGAAGCGCGATATTGGCGCTGGTGTTTGCCGCTAGCTCTTATCCTATCGCCGAGTTTTATAATGAACCTCGTTTGACGAGCGTGATGCTTGCCTTGAGTTTCAGCCTGCTCCTCAGCGGTCTCGCCAATCCCCGCCGCGTCATGCTCCAGCGCGATCTGATCTTCTGGCAGGAGTTCGTGCTGAACGTCTCGCAGAAGCTGGTCGGTTTCGTCGTGACCGTGGCAATTGCCGCCATTTACCAGAGCTATTGGGCTCTCGTCATCGGCACCCTTGCCTATCAGGTGACGAATATCATCGTGTCCTACACCGTTTTGCCGTTCTGGCCGCGCATAACCTTCCGCCATGCCCGCGAATTGTTTTCCTTCTCGGTGTGGCTGACGGCCGGCCAGATCGTCAACACGCTGAACTGGCGGATCGAGTATCTGCTGATCGGTAAGATGCTGGGCGCCACGCAGCTTGGTCATTATACGGTCGGCAATACTCTTTCGACGCTGCCGACGCGCGAGGCTACCGCGCCGTTGAATCAGACGATTTATCCGGGCTTTTCGAAAGTCCGGAACGACCCGGTCCGGCTTGTCGCAGCCTATCAGCGCGCACAGGCCCTGATGGCTGCGGTGGCGCTTCCGGCCGGAATCGGCATGGCTGTTGTGGCTGATCCGATGATGCGGCTTGCGTTGGGAGAGAAGTGGGCTCCTGCGATCTTCATCGTCCAGGCACTTGCATCGGTTTTCGCCCTGCAGACCCTTGGCTCGCTCGTCCAGCCCCTGGGCATGGCGAAGGGCCATACCAAGATGCTGTTTATCCGCGACACGCAAATGCTGGTGGTTCGCATTCCCATCATCATCGCCGGTCTCATGATGGCCGGGCTTCCGGGCGTCGTTTATGCGCGCGTGTTGACGGGTCTGATTTCCACCGTTGTCAACATGCTTCTCGTCAAGCGCTTAATCAATCTGCCGTTCTTCCAGCAGCTCGCGGCAAACTTCCGCGCGCTTGCCAGCGTGGCGCTGATGGCCGCCGGCATCTGGGGATTGTCGCATATCATGAGCGCTCCCGTCGACAAGCTGGCCTTGGCCCTTCACCTGGCCATTCTGGTCATCACGGGCGGTATTCTCTATGTCGGTTCCAGCTTTGTCCTTTGGCTCGCAATGAACAAGCCAAATGGCCCGGAAACCGAAGTTCAGCGTATCTTTGCCAAGTTCCTGTCGAAGGCCAAACGTATGGCCGTTCCCAAGTCGGCTTAAAGCTAAAACGAACATTAACAAGTGAGGCAGAATGACCAGCCTATCCAGATCTGAGCTGATCTCAAAACTCAATGGCATGATCCATGATTGCCTGAAGGACTATGTCTCGCGCGAAGAGCCGCTCGCGATCCTAGACTTCCCCGACATCCGCAATTGCGGCGACTCGGCGATCTGGCTGGGTGAGATGGCCTATCTCAAGGATCGCTTCGGCAAACGCCCTGACTATGTTTCCAGGCTGCACGACTTCTCAGCCGAAGAACTGAAACGGCGAGTTCCCACCGGCCCGATCTTCATTCACGGCGGCGGCAATTTCGGCGATATCTGGGTTGCCCACCAGGATTTCCGAGAAGCGATCATGGAGCGTTTTCCCGATCGGCAGATCATTCAGTTCCCGCAGTCGATCCACTATAGTTCGCCTGAGCGCATCGAGCAGTCCAAACGGGCAATCGGTCGCCACAAGAATTTCGTGCTGCTCGTGCGAGACGAAGAATCGAAGGAATTTTCCGAAAAACACTTCGACTGCACCGTGCGGCTATGCCCGGATATGGCCTTTGCCATCGGCCCACTTCCGGACAGGGCAACCCAGATTCCCGTTCTCGCCATGTTGAGAGAGGACGCAGAACGGGTCGGCGGCATCGATCGCAACATTCCTTCCGACATTCCTGTGGAAGACTGGATCACGGAGTCGAAACGGAAGGTGGATATCGCCAAGAAGCTCGGAGTAGCGTCGGCCTATCTCGCATTGAAGCCAAGCGAAGTTGCATTGCGGCGGCTGGACGCCGCAGCGCATAACCGTTTCGAGCGCGGCATCAGTCAGATCTCGCGTGCTCGCGCAATCGTCACCGATCGTCTGCACGTCCATATTTGCTCGTTGCTGCTCGGCCGCCCACACGCCGTGCTGGACAACAGCTACGGAAAAATTCGCCGCTTCATGAATGCTTTCTCCGGCGGAACGGATCTTTCATACAAGGCAACCTCGCTCGACGACGGGATCGAATGGGCGCGTCACCAGGCGGCGATTGACCATGCCGGTCGAAAAGAAGCTGTGAGCTTGCGGGCGTAGGGAGAATTCGATGCCACTTGTCACCTTCATTATACCGGTCCGCCATCAGGACAATGCCCGCGATTGGGCCAAACTGAAGGCTAATCTCAGCCAGACGGTGGCCTCCATTTCCAATCAGACCAATGGGGACTGGCGCGGGATCATCGTGGCGAACGAAGGCGCCGATCTACCTGATCTGCCAGAAAAATTTTCCGCCGTTCGCGTGACGTTTCCACCGAATGACATGCACGAACTCGGAAAAGGTAGCAAGGAGGACTTCCTCGATGCCTTTCGGACTGACAAAGGCCGGCGTGTTCTGAGCGGCATGTTGAATGCGGCAGACAGCCGCTTTTTCATGATTGTTGATGACGATGATTTCGTCAGCTCCCGGATCGTTCAACACGTATCGGAAAACCGAGATGCCAATGGGTGGATGATCGACCAGGGTTACATCTGGGACGATGGTGGCGGTTTCCTGCTTGGCCACGACGACTTCAGCCATCTTTGTGGTACATCTCTGATCATTCGTGCCGATCTCTATGAAGTACCGCTGCGGTTTGAGGATGCGTCGCTCGATTGGATCAAATCGATGCTGGGCAGCCATGTGCGCATTGCGAATATCCTTGCGCAACGTGGATCGCCGCTGGCCAAACTTCCATTCAGAGGCGCCGTCTATCGGGTTGCCCACGGCGGCTCGCACAGCCGAGCGCCGAGTCTGATGCGGCAATACTTCCTGAATCGCGGCGTACTTCTAAAACCCAGACGCTTGTTGCGCAATTTTCGTAAGCTGAGGATGGTTGGGGGCGGTTACAGGCGCGAATTCTTTGGCAAGGCGTGAACCGAATCTGCACAACAAATCGATCCGTCCGAAAGCGTGACTGCTTATGGAATACAACGGCGTTCGGAGCATGAAATGAGCAAAGTCAAGATTACAATACTTTTCTCTACTTACAATGGCGCGAAGACTCTGCCAACGATGCTTGATGCATTATGCGCTTCAACCTTGCCGAAGGACGAATGGAAGATCGTTGCTGTCGACAACAATAGCCAAGACCAAACGATGGAAGTCTTGAAGTCCTATCAAAATCGGCTTCCGTTAGAAGTTTATTTTGAGCCTAGGCAGGGCAAGCAACACGCATTGACTTTGGGCTTCCGCCATTTGGAGGGCGAACTTGTTATCTTAACTGATGACGACGTCATTCCCGAACCAAGTTGGATCGAGCAATTTCTCACCTTGGCAGATGAGCAGCCGCAGTTCAGCATATTCGGTGGCTTGATCACGCCCGAATGGGAGGAAAGACCTGAGCCGTGGTTGATGAAGTATGGGCATCTGGGGATTCTTTATGCCCTAAATGACGACCTTCCCGAGGGGCCGATTTCCGCGGCATTGATATCAGGGCCGAATTCTGCCTTCCGCCGTTCCATTTTAGGTCCTGGCTATATAGTTCACGACGGCCTCGGTCCGGACGCCACTGTCGCTCAATTTCCGATGGGTGAGGACACCGCTTTCGCTCTGAGGCTAGAGAAGGATGGAGCCAGAGCCTATCATTCGCGGCGCCCCAGGGTTCGCCACATTGTAAGGAAGGGCTATGTGAACGAAGGCTGGGTTTTGCGGCGTGGCGAGCGCTATGGCATGGGCTTGGTTATCATTCGGCCGAACCTGTTCGACGGCAAAACGAAAATAAGCGGTCTTCCGATCGGTAGCGCTTTGCGATGGCTTCTCATGGCGCCGGCAAGCTTCGTTTTGAAGGGATTTCCGCTAAGTGGCGTCCGTTTCAAATTGCTCTGGGCACAGTCCGTGAGACAGGGGATCCTTCGCCAATTTCTCAAGCAGCGATCTGCGTCAAATAGTGCGATCAGCTCTCAGGTTGGTGCTGACCAATGACAGTATTGGACCGAAGCGTCGACAGGAGAGGCTCCAGCGATATAGGCAGGGGTCAGATTTTTCGCACTTCAGCAGGCGGATGGTTTTGATGACGGATCCAAGAATTAGCGTCATATTTTCGTCCTTTAACGGCGCCAGTAGACGGCTTCAACAGATGCTGGATTCCATGATGGGGCAAAACCTCCCGTTCGAACAATGGGAACTGATTGCCGTGAACAACAACAGTAAAGATGAAACCCATAAGCTTCTCGATCAATATGAGAAGAAGCTTCCGATGCTTGTTGTTGATCACCCCCGCCCAGGAAAATCAGGAGCGATGAACGCAGCACTGGCAGTAGCTCGGGGAACGCTGATCGTTTTTACCGACGATGACATCGAGGCAGATGCGAACTGGTTGAGTGCAATAACTGCGTGCGCTGAGGCCAACCCTGATTTCGGCATCTTCGGTGGGCGAATTCTTCCGAACTGGGAGCATTATCCCCAAGGGGATCCGCTGTTGGAGTGGATCCCCATGGGATCAACCTTCGCCATAGCCGACCAAGAATCCTGTGGTCCTTGCGACCCTACGAAAATTTGGGGTCCAAACACTACGGTGCGTCGCGATTTGCTTGGTAGCGACGTTCGTTTCCGTGAAGACATCGGCCCACTCCCAGGCGGTCTTTTTGCGATGGGAGAGGATACGGAAATCGTCAGCCGCCTGTCCCGGAGCGGTGTGAAAACGTATCGTTGCGCTGAAGCCGTTGTTCATCATTGGATTCCGGCCTCTAGCGTTACAGAGGCTTGGGTGCAGAAACGTGGAGAACGTCTTGGTTATGGGATGCCAGCGCTCTTCGCTGAGGACATTCCCAAAGGCGTAAAGATCGGGGGAGTTCCCTTGAGAACCTGGATTGAGAGCGCCAGCTGGGCGGGTCGGGCAGCTCTCCTTTATCCCTTGCCACGATCGAAGAAGCGGTTCTGGGCCATCTGGAAGTACTACTACATGCGTGGGTACCGCGCCGGACTTCGTCGATACGCGTCGGCAGACGTTCGTTCTGCTCAACTGACGCAGGAGGCCGCGCATTGAAGCTATCGGTGCTAATCAACAATTTCAACTACGGTCAGTACCTACGCCCATGCGTAGACAGCGTTCTGTCGCAGGCCTATCCGGACTTCGAAGTGGTGGTGGTCGACGACGGATCGACCGACGATTCCCATGAGATTCTTGCCTCCTACGGGGAACGGATTCTGACGATATTGAAGGAAAACGGTGGTCAGGCGTCGAGCTTCAATGCAGGCTTCGCGGCGGCAAGCGGCGATATCCTGTTTCTCCTGGATGCCGATGATGCGTTCTTGCCCGGCAAACTCGCACGGATCGCCGAGATCTACGATCGCAACGAGATCGACTGGTGTTTCGACCGGGTGACGACCGAGGAAAGTGACCAGCCTCCTGCAGAGCTTCAAGTAACGCTGTTCGACAAGCGGCACACGCTTCGCAATGGCGGATTCCCTTCGCTTCCGGTTCCGACATCGGGTTTGAGTTTCCGCCGCAGCCTGCTCTCCCAGATATTGCCGATGTCCGTCGCGACCGACGTCGTTCTCAGCGACAATTATATCAAATTTGCCGCAGCCTATCTCGGCCGCGGCGCCATCGTCGAAACACCGCTGACGTTTCAGCGCATTCATGCCTCAAACCGCTATACGGGCACAAGCAGGGCAAAGTCGCTGCGCCCGCGGATCATGATCGCCACAGGGCTGGAACTGGCACGCCGCTACGACGGGCTGCAGGCGCTCGGCAAGAGCCTGGTGGCCGGCGGCATTGCCGAAACGACATCGCTGCTGAAGCTCCGGAGCGAAGCGCGCAACACGGTGGCGGGCGGTCCGTTCGGCGATGATGCCGCGACCGAATTAGCCTTGATGGCGGCGCGCAAGCGTTTGGGAAATATGCTGCGGAGGGGACAGTCGTGAACCAGCAGGAAACTTTCCCGCTTTCAGCAGCCGGCACCGACGTCGGCGCAGCGCCGTTGAAGATCGCAGTCGGCGTGCTGACCTATCGGCGTCTGGACGGGATCGCCAAGCTGCTTGACGTCATGACACGCCAGATCAGGCACCCCGCCCGCCCATATCATCTCACCATGGTGATCGTGGATAATGATGCGGCCGGCAGCGCCAAGGCAACGGTGGAGAGCTTCGGCCAGACAGGCGCCTACGATCTGATCTACGTCGTCGAGCAAAACCAGGGCATCCCTTTTGCCCGCAACCGCGCGCTGGATTCGGCACCTCCGGGCACCGACCTCTTCTGCTTTCTCGACGATGACGAATGGCCGGTCGACGGCTGGCTGGACGCTATGCTGGAGACTCGCCAGAAAAACCGCGCCGATTGCGTCTACGGCCCCGTCCAGCCGGTCTATCCGGAAAACCCTCCGGAATATTTCATCAAGGCCAGGGTATTCGAGCGCAAGAAGAATGTGGACGGCCAGCGTATCGGTTATGCGGCTTCCAATAACGTCATGTTCGACTATCCCCTGATCCGCTCGTGGAATCTTCGTTTTGAGGAGAAAATGCGCTTCACCGGCGGCACGGACTATCTTTTCTTCAATCAGGCCATCCGCCGCGGCATGCAGGTTTTCTGGGCTGACAAGGCCCTTGTCTATGACATCATTCCGGCAAACCGAATGACCTGGAAATGGGTGTTGCAAAGACAGTACCGGCTGGGCAATACCTTCGCAGTCAGCGAGGTTCTGCATGGCAACCTCAAGCGCCGGATTTATCGCGCCGCCTATGGCGCCACGAGAGTCGTGCTTGGACTGGTCATGCTGCCGGCGATCTTGATTTCACCCTACTGGGGCATGCGGGCTCTCACGCATATCCTGCGCGGCGCGGGCATGGTTAACGGGATTCTCGGACATGCCTATCAGGAATACAAGCCCAATGCCGCCCTCTGATATTGTTTGCGCAAACGCCCTTGGAGAATTTCTGGCCCTTACTATGTTTCAGCCAAAAGCATCATGCGTAACGGCGTCGATGAACTTCATGGATTCAACCAACCGGGCCAAGAATGGTAGACTTTCACTGAATTACTCTGACACAACTGCTGTTCGAACCGAACGGTTTTTCGCTCTTGTCGTCGGTCAAATATAGGGGATGCCTGTCTATGACTGAGAAAAAATTGAAGGTTCTCGCTGCCTCCTCGGGAGGCGGCCACTGGGAGCAGATGATGGCCATGCGGAGCGCTTTCGAGGGCTGCGATATCGTCTTTGCAACGACCATCCCAGGGCTGCTTGCCAAATACGACATTCGCGACGGCCTGGTCCTTCCCGATTGCAGCCGCGACTCGATTACCATGTCGATCCGGTGCTTTTTCAGCGCCTTCGCCATCGTTATCAAACACAAGCCCGACGTCGTCATCTCCACAGGTGCGGCGCCCGGCCTTTTTTGCCTGCTTGCCGGCAAACTGACGGGCAAGCGGACGATCTGGATCGATAGTGTCGCCAATGTCGAGAAGCTCTCCCTATCGGGAAAATTGGCTGGCCGTATCGCGTCGCTCTGGCTCACGCAATGGCAACATTTGTCGCGGCCGGATGGCCCCCACTACGCAGGAGCTGTCCTTTGATCCTTGTCACCGTCGGAACGCAGCTGCCGTTTGATCGCCTCGTCAAGGCAGTCGACACCTTCGCGAAAGAACTTTCCAAGCCGGTTCTGGCGCAAATCGGCAAGGGCACCTACACGCCACAGAATATGAAATGGATCAAGAATATCGAGCCCGCGGACTTCGATAGGGTCTTTTTCGATGCAAGCGTTATCGTCTCGCATGCGGGAATTGGCACGGTGCTGACCGCAAAACGTTTTGGAAAACCGATCATTCTCGTTCCCCGGCAGGCGTCGCTTGGCGAGCATCGAAACGATCATCAGCTTGCCACGGTAGGCCAGCTCGCCGGCCGACCGGGCATCTATGTCGCGCATACCGACGAGGATCTCAAAAACTATCTTCTCGACGATCTGGACAGCCCGTCTCACGAGGACCCGTCAGAGGTTGGACGGGCTTCGCTGGTCACCTACCTTAAAGGCTATCTGGCGACAGTCTGACCCCAAGCCCCCCGCGGACCCTAGAGCATGTCTCGCAAAAGTGTGCCGCGGTTTTGCGATAAAGACATGCGTAAAAACAAAGACCTAAAGCGTGACAAGCGAATCTGAAAGATCGCGACACGCTTTATCGGCAAGGCAGGAATCTTCAGTCTTTGCAGTTGCCGCCGGCGATATGTTTGACAAGTTCCGGCACGATGATTTTGGAAGCAATGTCGGGCAGCGGATGGGCACCATCAGGAATCGCTGCGGCCAGATCCCCCGATGTCAGACGCTGCCAGTTGGGCCGGTGGTCGACAAACTCCAGACCTCGTTTCTGGGCCTCCGCCTCATGGGCCGAGATGTAGCTGCCGACAAAGGGGCGGATAAGGCCACGCAGTCCCGAAAACGGATTCATCGCCATGACGATGATCCGCGCGTGCGGCAGGCGCAGCCGAATCTGGTCGAGGATATCGCCGATATCCTTTCGGCTTTGCGCAAGCGACACAAACCGCTGCAATGCCGCATCGTTGGCGTAAAGCTCGATCAGCACGATATCCGGCTGCTCGGCAATAACGCGATCGATCTGGGTGAGAGCCCATAGCGACGTCTCGCCACTCTTTGCGACGCTCTCGACCGTCACCGGCCTTTGCAGGCAGGCTGCAAGCGCCGTCTCGAGAGACGATTGCCACCCCCCGCGGGCCGTCAAAGATGTTCCGAAGGCTACTATTTTCATCGGCGGGGAATTTTCGGCATAACCGCTTTCGGGCGCTGAGAGCATAACCAGACACGCCGAAAGCAGAAGCCATCCATAGACCGATCGTCTCTCAGTTGGCACCGTGCTCCAAAGCCGCAAACGTATCATGGAGAAACCATATCTCGGCGGAGCCCAGAGGTCACGCGTCCTTCCTTGAACCAAGCGGCAGCAGGATTACAAGTTTCTGAAGTCGACCACTCATGCCGGGTTTGACGCGGCTATGGCCTCATGCGGCCTCGCTGATCGGAAATGCATATGTCAGGACCCTCGCAACGACGCGGTCCAAGCGCCATCACTCCTCACGAAATACGTGCTGCATCTGATCGGTCAGCGGCTTCGTCAGATAGGAGATGACGTTCCTGTCGGCGATCTTGATAAAGACTTCGGCCGGCATGCCGGGATAGAGCTTTATCGACTTCAGCTTCGCGATGCTTGCAGCCTCCGGCTTGACGCGAAGGGGATAATAGCTGATGCCCGTCCGCTCATCCTTGACGATATCAGGTGCAATCGAGGTGATCTCGCCGCGCACATCAGGCGTCGTGCGCTGATCAAAGGCGCTGAAACGCACATCGACGGACTGGCCGACGTGAACCTGGTCGATATCGCGAGTGGCGACTTTCGCCTGAACCGTCAGATCGTCATTTTCGGGAACGACGAGCATCAGCGTCTCACCAGGATTGACGACGCCATTGACCGTGTGAACAGAGAGTTCGTGAACGCGCCCACTGAGCGGCGCGGTAATGTCGAGACGGCGGAGTTGATCGACAGCGGTTCCGCGGCGCTCTTCATTCTCGGCGATCTTCGCCTCAACGTCGGTCAGTTCTTTCGCGATCTCCGAACGACGATCCTCGTCCAGCTGGATTGACTGGCGATCGATCTCGATTGCCTTGCCTTCGGCCTCCGCCTTTGCGGCGATTTCCTGGCCGCTGTTACCCTTGAGTTCGGCGCGGGCGCGCTTGAGCGCATTCAAACGCTGGAGCGTAACCAGCCCCTTCTTGTAGAGCGTATCGACGCCCTCGAGCTCCTGTTCGATCAGGCCTAGGGAATCATTGGTGGCGTCGATCTGAACGACCAAGCCCTTGATCTGCTCGGCCAGCTGATCCTTGCGCGACGCCAACTGGCTCTTCATGCCGATCAGCGCCGATCTGCGGCTATCGAACAACTTCGTCTCGCCGTCGAGCAGATCCCGCGCGGCGGTGCTGGATGTCAGATCACTGATGTTTTCCTCGACATCGAATGACTCGGCGTCGATCCGTTCGGCTTTCAGACGGGCACGGCGCGCATAAAGCTGAGCGAGCGTGCTCTCGACGATCGAAAGCTGTGCTTTTGTCGTCGTGCCATCGAGCTGTATCAACACCTGTCCAGCCGTCACATGGTCATTTTCGGAAACCAGCAGTTTCGAGACGATACCACCGATCAGGTGCTGGACCTTCTTGACATCACCATTGACGACGACCACGCCTTCGCCGATGACGGCGCTCGAAAGTTCCGTCGTTGCTGCCCAACCGCCAATGCCGCAAACGAGAGCTAGCGACAACACGCCGACAATGGCGACATGACGATTGAGGGAACGTTTGGATTCGCTGATAATCTTGTTCAAAATTTTCCCTCCGGCCTATTCGGCCGCATTCATGCCGTCGACCACGACTTTGAGCTGAGCCACACGCTCGGCAATCGGTGTACGCGCTGCTTCAATCGGTGTGCGCGCTGCTTCCGGTCGGCTGACCCGTGCCAGAACTTCCTCCTTGGGACCGAATGCGATCATCCGGCCGTCCTGCATCATCAACACGAAGTCGCACACGGCCAGAACGCCGGATCGATGTGCGATGACAACGACGATGCCGCCGCGTGCGCGCACGCTCATGATCGCGGCACTCAGTGCCCGTTCGCCTTCTTCATCGAGATTGGAGTTCGGTTCGTCGAGCACGACGAGGAAGGGGTCCGCGTAAAGCGCTCTTGCCAGTGCGATACGCTGTCTCTGGCCGGCCGAAAGCGCTGCCCCCCCTTCACCGATTTCGGTTTCGTAACCATTCGGCAGACGAAGAATGAGATCGTGAACACGCGCCGCCCTCGCCGCGGCAACCACGGTCTCAGGCGACATATCCTTCGCGAAACGGCAGATATTCTGCGCGACGGTCCCCGAGAACAGTTCGACGTCCTGCGGCAGATAACCAATGTGCCGGCCAAGCGCGTCACCATCCCACTGGTCGAGTGCTGCGCCATCGAGGCGGATGGATCCCCTGGCGGTCGGCCAGATGCCCATCATCGCCCGCGCCAAAGATGACTTGCCCGAGGCGCTGAAACCGATAACCCCAAGTGCGCTTCCTGCTCTCAGCCCGAAGCTGACATCGGAAATCACCAAGCGTTGGCCAGCCGGCGGCCCGCTTGCCAGTCCCTCGACCGTAACCTGCTTGGAAGGCGCCGCAAGCGCGAGGGGGGCTGGAATTTCCGGAATGGTTTTCAGCAGGTTCGCAAGCCGCCCCCAGCTTTGCTGGGCGGAAACGAACCCGCGCCAATTTCCGATCGCTGCTTCCACAGGAGCCAGCGCGCGAGATGTCAGAATGGAGCCCGCGATGATGATGCCTGAAGAGGCCTGTCCTTGAATGACCAGGATCGCGCCGGTCGCAAGCGTTCCCGATTGCAAGGCGATACGGAAAATCTTCGAAAGGGTCGCATATCCGTTGCCGACATCCGATGCTTGCCGGTTGATGCCCCGGTATTCCCCGTTCTTGCGTTCCCAGATTTCAGCCATGGTGCCCGCCATGCCCATTGCGTGAATGACCTCGGAATTGCGGATCGAGGTCTGCGCAAACGCATTTCGCATATTGGCGGCGTCGGACTGCCGTTTTGAAACCGTACGCGTTCCCTGGTTGGTCAAGAACGTCAAGATGGCCAGAACCAGAGATCCACCAATCGCGATATATCCGATCGCTGGATGAAACAGGAAGCAGATGACGATATAGAAGGGAAGCCAGGGCAGATCGAACATCGCCGTCGGGCCCATGCCGGACAGGAAGGTTCTGATCTGGTCGAAGTCGCGCAACGGCTGAAGCCCGTCCCCGCCGATTTTGACCTTCAACGGCGCCTTGATGAGCGCCCGGAACACACGTCCATTCATCATCTCGTCGAGCGCACCGGCAACACGCACGAGCATTCTGCTTCTGAGAACTTCGAACGCTCCCTGGAAGGCGTAAAGAGTTAACGCAAGTATTGCCAAGGCAGTCAGCGTCGGTATGCTTTTGCTTGGGATGACTCTGTCATACACCTCAAGCATAAAAAATGAACTTGTAAGATAAAGGATATTGATAAGCGCGCTAGCTATGCCAATGAAGATAAGCCCGCCTTTGCACTTCCGCAAAGCTTGGGATGGCTCGCTGACATCGGTTGCCGAACTCTGAAACACGAAATATTCCTCTCATACCGCATGGCACACAACCCAAAAGGCGAGTGTGCACTGCAGCTACGGGTCCATCAAAACCCGATCAATGACATGACTGCCTTTGGACCCTCGGCACCGGTGCCAAATTCCGCTTGCAAGTCCACAGCCTATTATATGAATCCCACCGAAAAGTGACCAACAAAAAAACCAATTGATAGCGCGTGATTTCAGGGGTTCTACGTTAAAGCTACGCTAAATATACCGGCCTAAGCAAGTGAAAATCGCAAACCGCCCAATTACGGCTCAAGGCGATGACCGTGTCGCGCGCCATAAACACGATGCTTACTGTTGTATTAACTATAAATTTAAACTATAGTTCGCTCTGCTTATGAACGGCTGAAATATTTTTCCAGCGTTCCTTTAGTCCATTCCGATAGCCGGCAGCAATTCATGATCGAACGTTGAAGCCGGAAAACGTCAGTCGGACGATGACAACCGTCCGACGCTCTCTCAGCGTTGGCCTGCCTCAGATCAGCAGGTGCGCGGCTTGGCTGGAATGGAATGCATCGACATTGATGGACACACCGAGCGAGTCCGTGTCGATGTGCGAAGCGCCGTCAGAAATTTTGTACTGGAAGGTTTCGCTGACGTTGCCGCTGAGGCCGGCGAGTTTCGTCACGTCTACTGTATAGGTATAGTCGCCATCGCTCTCGACATGGATGACCCCATATTTCCCGGTCAGCGTCAGGCCATGCTTATCTACTGCGCTGTCACCGAAGCGGCGGAGCAGCACGATTCCGTTAAGAGCATTGTCGTTATCAAGAAGATTGCCGTGATAAGCGCTGCCAGTATCGGTCGAAATCTTCAAGTTGTCATGGACTGCGACAATTTTCGGCGCCGCGACTGCAGGTACGGTCGCGACCGTCGTTTCCGTCGCAGGCGCCGGGGTGCTATGTTGCGGTGGCGCGGCCACTTCCGCAGGGTGATCGACCACCGGTTCAGCAGGCGCCTGCTCGTGGTTCGACGACGCACCACCATCCGTGCTGCCGGCGGCGCTGTCGAGCTCGGCCTGTGCTTGCTCGAACGTCTTGTTCTCACCAACAAAGAACGTGTTTTGCGCGGCGATTGCGGCCGGCATCGTCAGCGTCAATACGTCGCTATCTATAATATTATCATGGAAGGAGCCCGACGCAGGCCGGTCGACCTTAAGTGCCGCGGAGGACAGATCGTCAAAAACGTTGTCATGAACATCGATATTCTCGCGAATATAGACGGGGTTGCCGGCGGCGCTGACCAGAACCCCATAAACCCCGCCATGGATATAATTTCCGCTGATGTCATAGTTTTTCGCATCGCCCTGATCGCCAAGGCCGATGCCATAGGACCAACTGTAGCCGCCATATCCCGAGATGTTGTTATCGTGGATGGCTATATTGGTGCCCGCCTGAGCACTCAAGCCGAAGCCGCCGCCGATGAGCGTGTTGCCCTCGACCAGGGCATCCTGAGCTCGGATCAGCACCAGGACACCTTTGGCGCTGTTGGTTTGCGTCTGCTCCAGATGATTGTCCTTGACGAGAATGTTGCTGCTGTCGTTGAGCTGAATGGCGTCTGCCGCGCTTCCCTGGGCGTTGGTGACGGTGTTGTTGATCAAGGTGACGCCGTTGACCTTCTCCATCCAAATCCCATCGGAATGGACACCGGTCAGCGTGCTGTTCTCGATGGTGATGTTCTGGCTGCTTTGGAAACTGACGGATCCGGGCTTTCCGGCAAGGCCCGTATTCGTCACCTCGACATTCCGCACGACCCAGTTGGACACGTTCCCTGCATATATCGCGTTCGCCCCAGTATCGGCGATCTTGATATTCTCGATAACGATATTCGAGGCCTTGGAACCATGGATGCCATCATTGCTGCTGTGAATGACCGGTGCGTCGCCAAGACCGTAGCTGCCAATCGTGATCGGAGCCGTGACGCTTCCGGAGTATTTCAAATCGAATTGTTCATTGAACACGCTTCCGGCAGCAAGCAGCACGCTGTCGCCGGGGTTCAGCCTCAGTGACTCGACGGCGGACAATGTCGCGAAAGCCGAATTCTCCGTGGTTCCGCTATTGTGGTCGGATCCTGTCGCTGAATTCACGTAGTAGACGGTCATGCTCTGATCTCCCGGAGGTAATGGAAATCTTCTAAGCCCGCCTCTCTCTCCGTCAGCTAAAATGAAACACTAAAATTCTTTCTATCTGTCGATATTCTTGATCGCAGGGGGTACTTTCTTCGTCTTCAATGTATTTTTCATGGCGCCAAAGTTGTAACGCACAAACGATATGTATTTTTACTAGAATGTCAGTTCGCTAGCAGTCCATTTTGCGTACCCGACGGATTGCTGTGATCATGCCGCCACAAGTGCGAAGGTTCTCCCTACAGCGTATCCTACAATGGAAATGACAGTGATGAACTTAATATGATGTGAGATGGGTATCGAGACTACACGGCAAAATCATCAAAAGAGATTGCTAGCCCAATGTGATTATTTGACAATTTCATCGACATGGAAGTGAATATCTGTATTCCCATTGATTGCCTCAGAATAAAATTCCTTACATTCTGAAGAAATATATGCAGCCGTCCGTTACACTGCGTATTCACTTATTATTAATGCACTAAGCTGCCAGTGTTTCATCCTATTACCCCGATTGTAGGTGTGCCATTATTGCATATAAGGCGCTCCAATGTTCATATCATGTTAATCTCAGCCTTGACTCTGTGTATTAACATATCCTTAATCCTACCCGTCGCTAAGGTTAAAATTGACCAGCGAAGATCAATTCAAGGAGAGACAACAATGGCTATTCACGCAACCGACGATACTGCAACATTTCTGGAAACCGACGTCATCTCGGGAAACTTGCTGAGCAACGATTCATCTGACAACGGCCACCTATTCCTTCGCGCATTCGACCAGCAGAGCGTTGGCGCCAAGCAGGGCAACAGCCAGGTTACTGAAATCCAGGGCGACTACGGCACCTTCTTCGTCAAACCGGACGGCAGCTACACCTATGTTCTGAGCGCTGCTGCGAAGGTCAACTTCACCAATGGTGAATTGCTCCAGGAAAAGGTCTCGTACAAGATCTCCGACGGCAGCGGTCATACCGATGTCGGCCTATTCACCCTGAATATTCAGGGCGTCACTCAGGTCAAGCCGATCGCTGTCGACGACCATTACAGCTTCAACGAAGGCAGCCCGATCGGCGGCAATGCGCTCGACAACGACATTCCCGGCGACAATGGACATCTCTTCCTCCGTCAGTTCGCCGGCACGAACGTCAACGGCAACCCGAGCGCAACCACCGACGTCGCCGGCACCTATGGTACGTTCCATGTCAAGGCCGACGGCTCATTCACCTATGATCTGGCAGCAGATATCGCACCGGGCGATCACGTCACAGAAACCATCCAGTATTATAAGATCTCCGACGGCCAAGGTCACACGGATGCCGGTATTTTGACGCTCAATATTACGGGCACGGATTTTGTCTCAGGCGCCACCGTCTGATCAATAGCCAATCAATCGACAACGCCCGCCGCGCGAGCGTCGCGGCGAGCGTTGAACAACGGACGTTGTGACCCCCGGAGCCTTCGGCAGAAAAACGCTGATGATTATTTGCTGCAGCGCTGCCGGAATCGCGCTGTCGCTCGGTCCCCAACGCCTGCCCAGGTTCGGTCGAAGATAGGGCGGAGTTGTGGGCTGATGACTTTAATGGTGACGTTGACCCTGCAACGGTCGCCAAGTTTCAGCATCGTCGTGAGATCGCTATCGAGCGCAGTCTTTGCCGCTGAAAGCGTTGCGTCAGTAAAATCGTTCCAGAAATAAAACCGGGTCAAAATCATCGACTCGTCGTGGGGCGCGAGAGCAACCGAACGCTTCATCATTCCGGCAATCGAAAGCGGCTCTTCCGCAATCACAGACTGGACGGCCGCGAGACGAAGCCAAAAATTGCTGTTCGTCGGCATGCACGAAACCGCATGCTGTAGAAAGTGACGGGCACCCGATGCGGCCGCAGCCCAGGCGTCGTAATCGACATCGATATTCTGCCGATCGAGTTGCGCCAAGACGAGAGTAACGCCAGGAGCCACGATGTCGGATCGGCAATAATGCCCGTCAACCATGGCGACGGTCCGCGCCGCGTATTTGGCGGTGACGTCATTCGCGACCGTGTCGCCACGCTCGATCCTTTCCGCGACGATCGAGATGCTGGCCGTTCTTATCGAAGCGTACAGCTCTCGACCGGCGAACATCGCAAAGGCGACGGCGACGACAACGAAAACAATCCTAGTAACCGAAACGAACTGACCGCGAAGCATCAGCTTTCAGTGTAGTATCGCGAGTACCGCTTATAATAATACTCGCTAGAGCCGAATGTGCGATAAAGCTTCATCTGCGACGGGTCGACCTTGGTCAATATCGCACCGACGCATTTCGCATAGAGCTCCGGCTCGGACAGCAGGGTGGACTGCACGACCTTACGCGATGTTTTCCCCCACTCGATAACGAAAACCACTGCATCGAGCTTGGAGTTGATGGCGCGCGCATCCACAACAGGCGCCAAAGGCGGCAGGTCGACAATAATGTAGTCGAAGCTTTGACGCGCCATTTCGAGAAGTTGATCCATGCCGCGTGAGGCGAGCAGCTCCGAGGAATGCGGGACACGATACCTTGCAACCGTCGGCAGAAATGCAAGCTTCGTTCTGGGATCGAGAAGGATCAGATCCTTGAGAGGACGGCCATCGACGATCGCCTCGAGCAAGCCGGCCTCGGCATGACGGCCGATTGCCCGGGTCGAACCGGGATTGCGCATGTCGCCGTCGATCAGCAGGCAGCGGGCGCCCTGCATTGCCAGAAGCTTGGCAAAATTGATGGATGTCGTCGACTTCCCCTCTCCGGGCAGGCTCGACACCACGCCTATGACCTTGCAGCGCTGATCGGCCGCACTGAGGTCGATCGCGATCTTGGCGCTCCGAAGCGTCTCGGCAAACGCCGAGAGCGGGTGCTCCTCGACATAGGTCGTGGTCTTGCTACCTCTGGCGATGCTTCGCGGATTGCTTGGATCGACGAGAGACGGATCATCGACGTTATCGTCGACCAGCGGCATGACGCCCAGCGATTCGACATCGAGCACTTCCTTGATGTCATCGCCGGTGCGGAAGAACCGATCCCGGAATTCCCGGAAAGCGCCTATGCCGCTTCCGACCGCACATCCGAGGAACATCGCAAAAGCGACGACGAGGGCTCTTTTCGGCGCACTCGGCTTCGTTGGGGTTTCCGCCATCGTGATGATGCGGGCAGCCGTAATCGGGAAGCTCTGCTGCTGAATTGCTTCCTGGTAGCGTGTCAAGAAGCTCTGATAGAGATTCTTGTAGGTATCGCGCGTGCGTTCGAGCTCGCGGACCTGAACCTGCGTTTCGCCGGCCGTCGCGGCAACGCCCGTCGCCTGTGTCACACTGTCACGCAAGGAATTTTCCCGCGACTTCGCGACCTGCAGCTCGCTTTGATAGCTCTCGGCGATGCGGTTCAACTCATCGAACATGAGTCTCTTATATTCTTCCATCTCCGCACGAAGCCGAACCGCCTGGACGTGATCGGGGCCGAGACGCGCCTCAATTTCGGTTTCGAGCTTGGAAGCCTCCAGATATTTCTTGCGCAGCTCGTTCGAAATGGAGCTGTCGAGCACATCCGTGACGATCGCATCGGTCTGCTTGGCGTCGATGATCGACTTCACGCGCGTATATTTTGCCTCGGCCTTTGCCGTCTCCGCCTGGGCATTGATCAATTGCGTGTTTATCTCGGAAAGCTGCTGCTCGCTGATCAGCGTGCCGGCTCCGGCCTCGACAAGCCCATGCTCGCTCCGGAATTTCTGAACCGCAAGGTCGGTGTCCAGCGCCTGCTGCCGGAGTTCTTCGATACGCTCCTGCAGCCATTGGCCGGCGCGGCGTGTCGCCTCATATTTCGAATTGAGTTTATCGACCATATAGACGTCGGCAATGGCCGCTGCGATCTCACGCGCCATATCGGCTGACTGCGAGGTGTAACTGACATCGAGCACGTAGGATTTGCCCACGCGTTCGACATCGATATTGCCGGCCACAGTCTCCGCTGCGTACCGCCGCTGCATTTTCGGATCCGGCGCTACTGCCGCGTCATCGGCAAACCATGACCTGAAATTCACCAGGGATTTCAGCATTGCGACTGAAAACAGCGAATTCCGCTGTGCATTGAACACTGGGTCGTCGACCAGTTTCAGCTTGTCGACGACAGCATAGGCGATCGTGTCGGACTTCAACAACTCGACCTGGCTAAGGACAGTGCCTTCGTCATCATCCATCTGGCCGAAATCGGCCAGCTGCTTGATCACCTGGTTGTCGCTACGGTCGATAAGCACGCTTGTGTCGGCGGTGTAGACCGGCACAGAAGTCAGCACATATACAATGCCGAGAATAGCGAAGGCGAAAGCGCACGCCGCAACCATCCGCCACTGTCGGCGGGCAATCGCGATGAGCTTGTCGAAATCGATGAAGTCAGCTTCGTTTCCCGTATCGCGGGAGGGGTCGATACGTGGCGTAAGTTTATCTGGCGATAGCAATTTCGATCTCCAACTAAGGCGTCAAGCGCCAAGATCTACGGGCAATTCCAGCTATTGTATGACCGGTGTGCTCGGACTGGTCGATCCCGTCGGGTCGGTGGACGACTGCCCTCCCCCATTTACGGTGAGGAATATCCTTGTGGTCGTCGAGGTCGAGGACGAGTTATCTCCGTCACCGGCGTTCGAGACCAGCGAACCGGCAGTCGTCGCGGCGCCGTCGAAGGGCGTGCCATCGTCCGATCCAGGACCTGTCTGCCCAATCGACCCCGTATTGCCGATGCCGGCTGCGGCAGACGCACTTCCACCCGGGCCGAGCGCTGCAGTTCCGCCTTCGGCGAGGACCTTCGCAAAGGCGGCGAGCAACGGCGCAAGGTTGGGATCGGCACTTGCCGCATCGGCAACAGCTTTTTCGATCGCCAGCTTGAACTGCGGGTCCGTCACTTGGCAGCTGTTTGCCGCCCGTCCGAGACCGGAGCCGATCGCCGCCATCTGTGCGGCATTGGCCTTCTTGGCCTGCTCGATCACCGGCGACAGAGCGTCGTTGCTGCTGCCGACCAGTGCGCGAACACGCGATGACAGAACCAACGGATCGGACATGTCCAGCAAAACCGCGGGATTAGCCGTGAAGCCAGTAACATCGACCGAAGTCAGATTTGCCGGCCCCAGGCAAGCAGCCGCAAAGGCGCTCGACGTCATGCCGGCAAACATCGCGACGACAATTCCGCTATACGCAAGCTTACGATAAACACCTGACCTTGCCATAACATAGTCCTTCATCAAATCCGCTATATAGGCCGCCGGCATTGATCACTCGCGATCGATGCCGGCTCGCTTATTTCAATCAATTTCCGAGATCCTCGACCGCGTTGCGGGTATCTTTCGCATCGTCGGCCACGCCGGAAACAGTGGACGATACCGAGTTTACGATGTCAAGGAACTTGACCAGTTCAACAGAGTCCGAATTGGAAATATAGATAATATCCTTGTCTTCCATCTTGAATTGCTGAACGGCAAACAAGGTTGCCGGATCGCGAAGATTCGCGCGGACGATCACCGGAACCGTCTCACCTGCAAATCTCGTCGTGTCCACGTGCATCGCCTGAACCGTCTTCTTTGGAACAAGGCGATAGAGCAGGACCTGAGCCGGATCGGCGCGGTCGTCACGCAGACCGCCCGCCTTGGCGATTGCCTCTCCAAGGGTCAGGTCGGACTCTTCGAAATCGAAGCGGCCGCTGGTGCCTGCGGCGCCGAGCATAAGATAGGTGCGGCGCTCATGGTCGATCGAGATCGTATCATCCGGCGCAACATAGATATTTTCCACCGGATTCTTCAGCAGCGTGCTGTAGGCGACGGTTGCAGTCTTGCCGCGGCGCTGCAGCGTCACATTCGTTTCGATATTGTTGGTCGTCAAACCGCCCGCTGCGGAAATAACGTCGAGAACGCGCTCACCGGCCGGGCTGATCTGGACGCGCTGGGGATTATTGACGTCGCCCAGCACAGCAACCTGGCTGGAGCGACTCGTCGTTGTCGTGATAACCACCTGCGGCTCGATCGCACGGCTCGCCAGACGATCCTCGACGTCCTGTTCCACCGTCTCTTTGAGGCGACCGGCAGCCGGAACCCGACCCGCATAGGGGATTGTGATCGTTCCGTTTCTATCGATGGTCTGCTCAGGCAGAGAGATGTAATTGCCGGGTCGGCTACCAGCATCGGACGGAATGAAGAGACCACCGGACTGAGCTTCGAAGATGGCGACCTGAACGACGTCACCGAAACCGAGTGGAATTTCAGGCGCTCCGCCTCGGCCGCCGCCAAACCCCTTGAACGAAGTCGGCTGAGGAGCGGTAAAATATGTCAGAACGTTCTTGCTGAGATCAATCAGAGCGTAGTCGATGCCGACACGACGCTCCTTCGTTGTCACTTTCACCGCCGCATCTCGATCAACGTCTTTGTGATCGGGACCGGATCTTGGCAACGAGGTGCAGCTTGCCAATATAGTCGTTAGCGCTACAACAATGGCGACGCGTGTACTACCGATACGAGAACAACCCATAGAATAACCTGTGTTGACGCCCCTGAAGCTACTGCCCCGCAATCTGACAAAATACAAGACAATCCCCGATCTATAATCACTGAAAGCCGATTAACATTCTCTAACTGTGGCAAGCTGGCAACGACCAGCACCTCAAGGAAGCGAAAACGGCCCAAGCCCGGCTCTTCTGGCGCCGACAATAATCTAAAGGCTAGACCCGCTATAAAATCTCTTGCGTTTCAGAGTCAACAGCGCGGTACCCGCGCAATTGGCATTTTCGAAAAACCTTCATAAAAAACATCCATTTAAAAGAACAAGCTCATATTGCCGCATCCGCCTCCCCATGGTTGCGCCCAAGGCTTATCGCCACAACCGCACTCAGGAAAGCGGAGAAAAATACGGCGAAACCCGGTATTTGCAGCGAGAAATCGACCGCCGCGTGAAGAGCGACCAAAACCGTCGCCGCCAGGCCGAGAAGAACATAATGCCTGAGGCGCCGCCTTTGAGCGAGCCCTTGCCAGAACACCCTGGCGAGGACAGAGAAGGCAAGGATCGCCGCAATCGGGAACAAGATCCCCAGCCCCAGAAATCCTTCGAGATAGAAATTGTGCGCTCGGTCAAAGATTCCGAAGATTCCGCAGGCCGGATCACGATAGGCAGAAAACACGGTCCGGAAAGTTCCGAGGCCGGTCCCGGTCAACCAATGATCCGAGATGGCGCGCCATATGCCCGGCAGGATGCAGAAACGATCATCATCCTCGAGCCGCCGCTCTTGTGCGCGCAAAATCGCCTGACCCGCAAACACCGTCAGCAGCACGACAACGAAAACGATTGCCGAGAGGAGCTTCAGCATGGAATGCCATCTTGGCGCCGGTCTCAAGTGACGCCTCGAGCCGTTCCAATTGATGACAAGCCACGGAAAATAGATGAGAGCGGCAACAAAGGTCGCAAATATCCCAGCGCGCGAGCGGGTTAACATCAGCGCGGTGAAACACGCGCACAAGAGCAGGACGTAGATCCACGATTTCAAGACAAGAGTGTTTCGGCCTGGCTCGCCGGGCGGGTGGTTTGAATAGGAACGGGCAATGTCTCTGACCAGGGTCAGCATCAGCAGCGTTCCAAGTCCAAGGAAGGTCGCGGCGGTGTTGCGGTTGACGAAGACCGCGGTGAGGCTGTCGAGGTAGGCGTGTTTCTCCACGACAATCAATATGTTGGGAAACAGCGAAAACTGCAGCAGGCCGAAAACAGCAATGCCGCCCGCAGAAAGCCCGAGGAGGGTCAACACTTTCCTCGCGCGCTGATCGGTATCGCATAACAGAAGCCCCGTCAGGAACGTAACGAACGGCAGCGCCACCGAGAGGATCGACGCCAGAGTGTCGGCCGGTTCGACCGAGATTGCCGCGTACTCGACACCTGCCAAGTCACGCGCAGCACTCCAGGCCGGATTTGCCAGCCAGTTGGAAGGCAGTTCGATGGTCTGGATGCACGTCCAGCCTGTCACCACGACGAGCATCAACAGAGCGCTGCTAAAAACCCATCTGCTTTGTCTTGGCTCTTCGACCAGCAGTGCCGAAATGGCACCGAGGGTAAACATGCCGATCGCGGCAAAGGCAAAGGGAAAGGGCGTGACGCTCCCGAACGGAATGAGCGTCAGTATAACGAGACCGATAAAGGCAAAGAGAAGAGCCTCTCGCAAGACCTGCCTGTTGATGAGGTTGGATAACATTCGATCTCTTCGCCAGCGAGCGGCAATGGCAGGATTACAACCAGAGAGGTTAATATACACGTACTAACATAGGTTGCATATCAAGGGCTTGCGTGTTAAAGCGTAACAGAATTTCACATCGTTTAAAATTGTCGCGAAAGACTTAAGCCAATCGAGACAAGCCCCGGCTATGCTCCGTCAAGCAGCAGGAACGGGACAGACGTTCTGCAGTCAATACTTGGCAGATCACTAAATCGCCATGCCATTGACTGAGACAAAAGGCAAGCCTGATCTCAATCGGTTGTCCTGAACGGGGATTTAACAGATGAAGAAAACATTCGTTACACTTCTGGCGCTGGCCTTTACAGCAGGGAATGCCTGTTCGGCATTTGCCGCCGGTCCCGCAGGTTTCGCCCGAGGTTTGAACGGCAATTCGGCGGTCAGCTATATCTCTGAAAAAGGCAAGATCATTCCGCCCTTCGCCCAGGTGTTGTTCTGTGCTCAGAACCCGGCCGAATGCCGAGACAACAACGGTCTTTCGGTCGTCGCGCTCACGGATGAGCAGATGCTGCAGTTGAAGAACGTGAACGGCACCGTCAATCGTACGATGATCGGCCGAAACGATTCCCGCACCGAATTGAACGGCGATGTCTGGAAGGTGAACGTCCGCAGCGGTGACTGCGAAGATTTCGCGCTCACCAAGCGCAGCCGGCTGATCGCGATGGGCTGGTCGTCGCGCGCTTTGCGAATCGCGACCGCATATACACCCTCCGGTGAAGGGCATGCCGTCCTGGTGGTCAGGACCGACAAGGGCGACCTCGTGCTCGACAACAGGCAAAGCAGCATCAAGAACTGGCGGGATACCGATCTGCGCTGGGACAAGATTCAATCGGGAACAGACCCCTATGTCTGGTACCGGCTGTGACAGCGGGCGCAGCAAAATAAACTGAACGCACCTTCTTAGAGATCGAAGTCGAGCCGCTCTGACGAACGGCTCGACTTGTCATATTGCCCACACAAACCTATGTTTTTTGCCATTGACGCGGCCGCCGACAGAAAGCTGCAGCGCCCAGGGTTCGATTTCCGGTGTGGGTATCAAGCGATCTTCGATATTGTCTTTTCGCCCAGATTAAGTATGACGGTCGCCATGCTGCGACGCAGCATGACGTTCTACTCTAATGATTTGAGGGAAATATGCGCATCACGATGATTGGATCAGGCTATGTCGGCCTCGTTTCAGGCGTTTGCTTTGCGGATTTCGGCCACGACGTCATCTGCGTCGACAAGGATCTGAGTAAGATCGAAGCCCTTCGCGACGGCCGCATTCCGATCTTCGAGCCGGGTCTCGAGCAATTGGTCGCCGAAAATACCAGCACTGGCCGCCTGTCGTTTTCGACGGATGTCGGCGAAAGCGTCCGTAGCGCCGATGTCGTGTTTATCGCGGTCGGTACACCATCGCGGCGCGGCGACGGCCACGCGGATCTTTCCTATGTCTACGCCGCTGCGCGCGAGATAGCTGCCTACGTGGAAGGCTTCACCGTTATCGTCACCAAGTCGACGGTGCCGGTCGGCACCGGCGACGAAGTCGAGCGCATCATGCGCGAAACCAACCCTGCGGCGGATGTCGCGGTCGTTTCCAATCCGGAGTTCCTGCGCGAAGGCGCGGCGATCGAAGATTTCAAGCGTCCCGACCGTATCGTCATCGGGCTGAATGACGATCGGGCGCGCGAAACCATGACCGAGGTCTATCGGCCGCTTTACCTCAACCAGGCACCCCTGGTCTTCACCACCCGCCGCACGTCGGAACTGATCAAATATGCGGCCAATGCATTCCTCGCGATGAAGATTACCTTCATCAACGAGATCGCTGATCTGTGCGAGCGGGTCGATGCAAACGTCCAGGACGTTTCGCGCGGCATCGGTCTCGATGGCCGTATCGGCGCCAAGTTCCTGCATGCCGGGCCGGGTTACGGCGGTTCGTGCTTCCCCAAGGATACGCTTGCCCTTGCCAAGACGGCGCAGGATTTCGACGCGCCGGTCCGTCTCATCGAGACGACGATTTCGATCAACGACAACCGCAAACGGGCGATGGGACGCAAGGTCATTTCGGCTGTCGGCGGTGATATTCGCGGCAAGAAGATTGCCATCTTAGGCCTGACCTTCAAGCCGAACACCGACGACATGCGCGACAGCCCGGCGATTGCCGTCATCCAGACCTTGCAGGACGCCGGCGCCCAGGTGGTCGGCTACGATCCTGAGGGCATGGAGAATGCCCGCAAGGTGATCGAGAACATCGAATATGCGAGCGGTCCCTATGAAGCGGCCGCTGGTGCGGATGCGCTCGTCATCGTCACCGAATGGAACCAGTTCCGCGCACTCGATTTCAATCGCCTGAAGCAGTCGATGCGCGCCCCAGTCTTGGTCGACCTGCGCAATATCTACCGCAGCGACGAGGTGCGCAAACACGGCTTTACCTATACGGGCATCGGCACCAATCTCTATCAGGAATCGACAACCGCCTGACAGGCTCTGATGAACCGGTAATTGTCCTGACGCCGCGGAGCAAAATCCCGCGGCGTTTGGTTTTTGGAGTACCGCGCCGAAACCCTGAACGGTCGGGTCACGCCTGCAGATCTAATTGAGGATCCCGACCCGCGTCCCTTTTATCGTCAGCACGGTCAGCCGGCCCGTCGCCGAAACTGCGGTGTCGATACCGATTCGCTGCGGGCCGAATGTCGGGATTCGCGCCGGGGTATGCCCATGGATCACGAGGACGGGAAGCTGCGGTCCTTCATCCAGGAAGGGCTGACGGATCCACATCAGATCGCTGTCCTTCTGCCTCTTGAGGTCGACGCCCGGTTTGATGCCGGCATGGACGAAGACCACCCTTCCCATCCGCAGCATGATCGGCAGCGATTCCAGGAATTCGATATGCCTCTCGGGGATCATGTGGCGAATGACGCGGGCAATCATTTCGCTTCCGGCCGCCGACTGCAGCAGATGCTCGATATCGATACCGTATGAATGCAACGTCTCCGTCCCGGCAAAACCCAGCCATTCAAGAATGCGCGCCGGTTTGCGATAAAGCTTCACCAGCTCCGCGTCGTGATTGCCGCACAGCGCGAAACGCTGAAATCCCGGCGGCGGGGTCTTGCTCAGGAACTCCAGCACCGCACTCGAATCAGGCCCGCGGTCGACATAATCGCCGAGCAAGACGATAAGTTTCGGCCCCGGAATGCGCGCGGCGTCCTCCTCGATGCGGCGATGCGCCTCGACAAGCTCGTTATAACATCCGTGAACATCGCTCATCGCGTAGACCGCAGCGAAGTCGCCTTCGGCAAACGTCAGCCGAGCGCGTCCTTTGCGGTTAGCGGCCAGTATCGGTATCTGTCGTCGCCACGGCCCGAGATAGTTAAACATGTAACCCATTTATGCGATCCGATAGCACACGAGGCTGTCGGATAAGCTCCATTCCTTACCCATCCCTGCACGGGATGAAGCTCAGTGTTCAAAAAGAAGTAGGCCTGATCACCGCCTCTTGGAAAGAGTAACCGGAACCGGTTGCGATATTACGATATAATCCGTCGCTATTTGCTGCGCCGGCTGAGCCGAGCTGGCGCCTCCATCACTGCCGGACCGTCTCCTCCGCACGGGACACCGCACCTTCGCGTCGAATCAATCCTTACATCGCCACCTTTGCAGATCGGCTTTCCGAGGCACTCGTTCCGCCGCTCACGCGACGCGCCTGCTAGAAACGCCAGTTGTAGTCGGTCATTTTAGAAGGCGTCACGGCTATTATTGCGACAGCATTTTGGTATGCGATGGTTAATTCAGCGTTAAATCAAATTACTGGTTCCGTAAGCGGCTGTGTCAATCACCGGCGCTCCAAGCGAGAGAACTTGTGGCAATCGGATTTCCACAGGCAATGCCTCCTGAAAAGCTGCAAAAATCAACTATAACGAGAGCCAACATAAAAAAATGAACGCTTAAGATTATCATGCTTGACGCTGCCGCGGCGCCGCATGATGATGGCGCATTGCAGCGTGAATGACATCCTTCACCAAATCTCAGATCAAAAACTGCGGGGTGCGAAGTGGAAACTGCGGTTGATTCGAAACTTATCGAGGCGATCACCTACGACGAAGACAGCCGGCATCTACGGGTCTATCTGACAAACGGTCAGAGGCGAGAATATGAAGGCGTCCCCAAGGGCGTCGTCGTCGGCTTGACGATGGCGGAATCCCCGGGAAATTTTTATATGACGGCAATCAGAGGCAAATATCCTCCCCGTCCCTAAGGATCTATCATTCCAGCCGAGATGCGGGACCGGCATTTACCGGCCCCGCAAATCAGCACCACCGAGTGGCGGCACATTCCATCAATAGCCACTGAAGAAATCGCGAACTGCATTGATCTCGAGCGGCGCAATCTCATGGCCGCCGGGATGCCATACCGTCCTGACATCAGCCCCGCGATCTTTCAGATGCTCCGACAGCGCCTCGGTCACGGGGACAGGAGCGATCGGATCCCGCTGGCCGGCCGTCACCAGCACCTTTCTCCCCGCAAGCGTTGCCTGGGCTTCAGGCTGAAACGGAATGAGCGGGTGCATCAGAACCACGGCATCGAAGATACCCTTCTCGATCAGCATATTGGCAAGAATGTTTGCGCCGTTCGAAAAACCCAGGCCGAGAATCTGGGAAGCCTGGTGCTCCTCAGCCAATGAACTAACATAGGTGGCCATCTTCTCCGTCGCTCGTGAAAGGTCGGCCATGTCGTAGACCCCCTCCCCGGTGCGCCGGAAGAACCGCGCCGCGCCATGTTCGGAAACGTCGCCGCGCGGCGAGAGAACCGTCGCTTGGGGCAACAGGCGCCGGCCGAGGTCGAAGAACTGGTTCTCGTCGCCACCGGTGCCGTGCAGCACCAGCAGAATGGGTTTATCAGGTGCACCGGCATGCAGCCGGTGCAAATATCCAGCTTCGGTCATATCACCTCTCCTTACGCTTCGAGCGGCTGCAGGTGTTGCTCGAGCAGCGCGCGAAGATGAGCGTGCTGCGGCGGCAGCTTTAGAGCTTCGCCGAGGTGGGCCGTATCCTCATCGCGGTCAAAGCCCGGCTCATTGGTCGCGACCTCGAACAGCACGCCGCCCGGCGTGCGGAAATAGATCGCCCAGAAATAATCGCGGTCGATCACCGGGGTCACCTGATAGCCGGTGTCCATCAGCGCCTTGCGCACTTCGAGCTGCTTCTCGCGATTTTCGACGGCGAAGGCGACGTGGTGGACGGAACCGGCGCCGGGAAGCGCGCGGGCGATGTTCGGCATGGTCTCGAGATCGATGAGATGCGCGCCGTTGCCGTCAGGCTTGATCAGCCGCTTGACACCGTCCCGTTCCTCGACGACCTCGTAGCCCATGAACTTCAGGAGTTCGGCAGTGGCGCCCTCATCCCGCAGGCGCATGGCGACGGAATGGAAGCCGCGAATGGCGTGGTCTTCGCTGATGCCGGCATGTGTCCAGGCTTGACGGGTATCGTCCCTGACCTCGACGAGCGCAAAACCGTCACCGTCGGGGCCGGAAAAATTCAGGCGCTTCTCGCCGAAGCTTTCCTCGGCCTTCAGCCCGCCGATGTTCAACGTGCTGAAACGATCGCTCCAGAAGCCAAGCGAGCCTTGCGGAACGGAAAACACTGTCGTGCCGACCTCCCCTGTGCCCGGACGGCCCTGCGCCATCTTCGGGAATGGGAAATAGGTCATGACAGTGCCCGGCGCACCTGTCTCATCACCATAATAGAGATGATAGACGTCAGGCGCGTCGAAGTTCACTGTCTTCTTGACGCGGCGCAAGCCAAGCGCATTGGTGAAGAACTGGTTGTTGGTATGGGCGTCCTCCGCCATCGCCGTGACGTGGTGCAGACCCCTGATCTGATCGAGCATGTGAGACCCCTTTCTTGCCCGCAGCTCGCGGGCTTTCGATGAGGCTAAGATGCGCGCTCAGGCTCCCTGCGAACAGACCCGTAGAGCAAAACGCATTGTCTTCTTTTAGTGAACGAAGACTACCGCGCGTTCACAGTTCGGTGTCGTGGGGATCGACCGGCAATTGCCAGTCGATCGGCTCGCGTCCCCGCGATTGCAGGAAGCCATTCGCCTTCGAAAAATGCCCGCAGCCGAAAAACCCGCTATGAGCCGAAAGCGGCGAGGGATGCGGCGCCCTGAGCACGAGATGCCGCGTCGTATCCACGAAGGCGGCCTTGCGCTGGGCATAGGAGCCCCAGAGCATGAAGACGACGGATTCGCATTCGTCGTTGATCTTGCGGATGACGGCGTCGGTGAAGCGCTCCCACCCCTTGCCCTGATGGGCCGCCGCCTGCCCTTCCTCGACGGTCAACACGCTATTCAGCAGCAGCACGCCCTGTCTTGCCCAATGTTCGAGGAAGCCGTGACGCGCCGGCGCTATGCCGAGATCCGTCTTCATCTCCTTGTAGATATTGACGAGGGAAGGCGGGATGCGCACGCCCGGCCGCACGCTGAAGCACAGCCCGTGGGCTTGCCCCTGCCCATGATAGGGGTCTTGGCCGAGAATGACGACCTTGACGTTGGAGATCGGCGTCAGGTCGAGGGCGCGGAAATATTCGCTGCCGCGGGGGAAAATCCGTTTACCGACCTGCTTTTGCGTCACAAGAAAGGATTTGAGTTGCTGCATATAGGGGCTCGAGAACTCCGCCGCCAAGGCGGCCTTCCAGCTCTCTTCGAGACTGACTGACGTATCGCTCATCCAGCAAACCCTTCGCATACGACGAAACAACGGACACACGGTTCTAACAAAATCGATCTACGCTGCAATGCCTGTCCGCTCGGCAATGGGTCTACGCCTTTGGGATAGGCGAGAGAAGATTGCGAGAGGCTGTGCGAGGCACGGTCGTCCGTGTTTAACTATATGACGTCTTCGGTATTTACGCCGGCAGGTGGCCTGAGTAGAACCTTGATCATAAACCGGGGACATGTCTTCAAATGAAATTCGGCACGAGCGGCCTTCGCGGACTTTCAGTGGATCTCAAGGGACGCGCCTCTGCGCTTTATGCGACGGCGTTCGGCAAATATCTGCTGCAGACCGGCAAGGCGCAGGTCGGCGATGCCATTCTGATCGGCCGCGATTTTCGCGATTCGAGCCCCGATATTTCGGGAAATTGTGCCGGCGCACTCGCCGCTCTCGGCTTCCGGGTATTCGACTGCGGCAATGTACCGACACCCGCCCTTGCCCTCTATGGTCTCAAGAGCAATGCTGCATGTCTGATGGTCACCGGTTCGCATATTCCGGCGGACCGCAACGGCATTAAGTTCTATCGCCCGGACGGCGAGATCGACAAGTCGGACGAGGCTGATATCACCGCATTGGCGGCCGAGATCGAACGAACAGGCGAGGCCGTTGCAGAGGCACCGGCCATAAACGAAGATCATGAGGCGATCTGCCGGCAGCTCTTTTTCCAACGCAATGCCGCGCTGCTGCCGCAAGGCGCGCTATCCGGTCTGAAGATCGGCGTCTACCAGCACAGCACCGTCGCCCGCGACCTTCTGGTTGACGTTCTCGCCCATTACGGCGCCGAGATCACCGCTCTCGGGCGTTCGGAGAGTTTCATTCCCGTCGACACCGAAGCCGTTTCCGAGGAGACGGTCACACTGATGAAGCACTGGGTGTCAGAGCATAAATGCGATGCGATCGTCTCGACCGATGGCGACGGTGACCGCCCGCTGGTCACCGACGAAACCGGCACGCCGTTGCGCGGCGACCTTCTCGGCCTTGTCGCAGCCAATTTTCTTGGCGCCAGCACGGTGGTGACACCGGTAACCTCCAATTCCGGCATTGAGGCGGCGGGTTCTTTCGCCGTCAGGCGCACCCGCGTCGGCTCGCCCTTCGTCATCGCAGGCATGGAAGAGGCCGTGGCGGCCGGCGGGGATCATGTCATGGGCTTTGAAGCCAATGGCGGGCTGCTGACTGCAACCCCTTTCGATATCAACGGCCAAAATGTGCGCGCCTTGCCGACGCGCGACTGTTTTATCCCGATGCTCGCGATCCTGTCGCTCGCCGCCGTTCGCCGGCAGCCGCTCTCGGCCATTGCCGCCTCCTATCACCTGCCCTTTGCCGCCGCCGATCGCCTGGAGAATTTTCCGGTGCAGACGAGCGCGGCGCTGATGGAGCATCTGCGCGCCTCCAATGAAAACCTTGCTGCCTTCCTGCAGCCGGTCGGCGAGGTGGCGACGAAATCCGACATCGACGGACTTCGCGTGACGCTGAAAGACGGCAGGATCATGCATTTCCGCCCCTCCGGCAATGCGCCGGAAATGCGCTGCTACGTCGAAGCCGGGAGCGAAACTGCAGCCCTGGATCTGCTGAAGACAGGGCTCACCCAAATAACGAACTGGGCAGACGCCCGCTAAACATGCCACGAACAAGATTTTTTCAAGGAACCCGCCTATGACGCAGAAAATCGTTCCCGTGATCATGGCCGGCGGCAAAGGCACGCGGCTCTGGCCGCTTTCCCGTGCCACCGCCCCGAAACAGTTCATCCAGTTCGTCGGCAACAAGACGCTGTTTCAGGAGACGCTCGAACGCGTTTCCAACCCGGAGCTCTATGAGGCTCCGATCGTCGTCACCAACGAGGAATTTCGCTTTCTGGTCGCCGAGCAGGCCCGTGCGCTGGCCGTCCCGCTCGCCGCGGTGCTGCTTGAACCAGTCGCCCGCAACACCGCCGCAGCGGTGGCCGCCGCCGCAACACTTGCCGCTGAGCTTTTCGGCAAGGGCACCATCATCCAGATGCTCGCCTCGGATCACGAAATCCTCGCCGACAACAGCTATTTCGATTGCATCCGCATCGCCCGCGATGCCGCAGCCGACGGCAAGCTCGTAACCTTCGGCATCAGCCCTACCGAGCCGGCGACCGGTTACGGCTATATCGAAATCGGCGATGCGCTCGAAAACGGCGCCCACAAGGTCAGCCGTTTTGTGGAAAAACCGACACTGGAAAAGGCCGAGCAGATGCTCGCCGACGGCGGCTTCTACTGGAACTCCGGCATCTTCATGTTCCCGGTTGCGGAACTTATTGCCGAACTGCAGGAATATGCCCCCGATGTGCTGAAGGCGGCAAGCAAGGCCGTTTCCAAGGCAAGCCGCGACCTCGACTTTACCCGTCTTGAGGCCGACCATTTTGCCAAGAGCCCCGATATCTCCATCGACTACGCGATCATGGAAAAAACCTCCAAGGCCGTGGTCGTCCCCTCGCCGTTCAAATGGTCGGACATGGGAAGCTGGGATGCTGTCTGGAAATCCGGCGTCCGCGACGACAACGGCAATGTCGCCGCCGCAAACACCACCGTCGTCAATACCCGCAACTCACTGGTCATGACCCATGGCGTGCATCTTGCCGTCCAGGGCATGGAGGATGTCGCCGTCATTGCCAGCGAGGACGCCGTCTATGTCGGACCACTCAAAGACAGCCAGAATGTCGGGCAATTGGTCAAGATGCTGGCCTCCTCTTCCGCGACGGCGAAATTCACCGAAACCCACCCGACCTCCTACCGGCCGTGGGGCGGCTACACCTCTATCTTCAATGGCGATCGCTTTCAGGTGAAGCGCATCTTTGTCACGCCGGGCAAGAAACTTTCGCTGCAAAAACACCATCATCGCTCCGAACACTGGGTCGTCGTCAAGGGAACCGCCGAGGTGACGGTCGGAGAGACCGTGCGGATGCTGCGCGAGAACGAGAGCGTCTATATTCCGCTTGGCGAAGTCCATCGCCTCGCCAACCCCGGCAAGATCCTTCTCGAACTGATCGAGGTGCAGACGGGCTCCTATCTCGGCGAGGACGACATTATCCGCATCGTCGACGAGTTCGGAAGAACGTAGCGTCGCAGCCAAACCGGTGGCGGCGTCCAAACAATTGGCCGCTTTTCCGGCACGACCGCCATCGCTGTTGAATTCGCTATCGGAATTCTCGTAGAATGGGCATACCGAAGACATGACTGGAGATATCTCCCTGATGCGCATCTTGCCCGCCCTCGCCGGATTTCTTTCAATCATGGTACCGGGAATGGCGTTTGCCGAAACCGCAAAGATGCGAACCGCAAGCGAGGCTGAAATTCGCGAACACCTGCCGGGCACGTCGGAACTGAAAGAAAGCAGCAACGGTTACGAATATCGCAAGGGCAACGCCAATGGCTATAAAATAACAAATGGCCAAGTCTGCGTCCGGTTTCCCAACAAGTCGACCGACTGCGTCAGCGTGAAGACCGACGGCGAGAAATTTCAGATGATCGACAAGAAAGGCGGCAGAACGAAATTTTGACTTTGCCCGGCAGGCTTATCTTGCCGGTGAGGTTTCGCCGCTTTTGTCGAGGACGAATTCGGCGATCAGGCCTGAATGGTTCGAGCCAAGACTGTCATCAAGACGTTTCAGCGATGTCAGATGAAGCGGCGCGCGCGCAAATATGTGATCGATGGCGATCCCGAGCAAGCCGGCGCCGACCGGCCATGTTGCCGGTTCCGGCACGATTGTTTTCAGCTTCTGGTCGCGCAGGAAACCCTGGATGCTCGGGGCGATCACCGAGGAGTTGAAATCACCCGACAGCACCAGAGGACCGTCGATCAATCCAAGCGTTTTGGCGAGATCTTCCAATTCAGCCATCTGGAAATCGTCGAAATAGGGTTTGGTGAGGTGCGCCGAAACCAGATTGATGGTTTCGCCGCCGAAGTCGACGCTCGATATAACCAGCCTGTTTTTCCGGAGACTGCCCATGCTTGCGACCTGTCGGCTGACGAACGGGCGTTTGGACAGCACCAGCGTATCGCACGTATCCTTCCCGCTTTCGCAACCGATGTGATAGGGATAGGCCTTGAACAATTGCTGCAGATGGAACGTCAGCGGCTTGGCTTCGAGCAAATTGACGACATCGGCATTCGAAGCGATCACCATATCGGTGATTGCAGTCGAGTTTTTCCAGTTGTCGATCGCGATATTGAACGACATCAGCCGAAAAAGTGGCGGCCTGTCCGTGCCTCCGTCGTCCTCAGAAAACTCGCGCAGCGTGATGACGCCGTGAAAGATGAGAAGAAGCGAGGCAAACAGAAGGACGAAGCCGTAGATCTGTCTCCTGACAGCCAGAATGATAAGGCTGGCGGCAACAAAGAGGACGCCGAAATGAACCTGAAAGCTGTAGAGGAAGGACAGCAGCCAGAAGTTCGTGACAAAGCGTAGAGACACGATCGCGATCGCAACGGTCAGAAACGCACAGAGAATCCAATAAATTATCTCTCTCATCGATCCTGACCTGCTTGCAGCCGACCGGCCGGCCATAACACGCAGGCCAACATGTTGCAATGCAGCATAACAGCCGATGGCCGCGGCTGACCTCAGATGATATCGACGACCTCTCCGTCATTCGGCGGGGCAGCCGGCGAATACGCCGACGACCGCAGCGAGGGCGGCCGCCGCCTTCTCTTTCAAAGAACTATCGACTCGGCCTCTTCTTATCCTGTAAGGGGTCACGTGATAGGGAATCGGCTTTTTGCCGTCGGCAGTGAGCCGAGAGAAGGTGGGAATGCGCTACTTCATTACCGGGACCGCCGGCTTTATCGGTTTTCATCTGGCCAGGCGTCTGCTGCAGGAAGGGCATGAAGTCACAGGCTTCGACGGCCTTACTCCCTATTACAATGTCAAGCTCAAGGAGATGCGTCATGCGGCACTCTCCCAATTTCCGACCTTCACACCCGTCATATCAATGCTCGAGGATCGGCCAGCTCTGGAAGCGGCTGTTCTGGCGGCCAAGCCCGACATCCTGATCCACCTCGCCGCACAGGCCGGCGTGCGCTATAGCCTTGAGAATCCTGAGGCCTATCTTCGTTCGAACGTCGAAGGCTCGTGGAACATCATGGAAATCGCGCGGCGCGTCGAAATTCGTCACCTGATGCTGGCCTCGACATCATCGATCTATGGCGCCAATGCGACCGTCCCCTTTCATGAGACCGATCGCGCCGACGAACCGCTGACCATTTATGCCGCGACGAAGAAATCGATGGAGTTGATGGCGCATAGTTATGCGCATCTGCACAAGATTCCGACCACGGCCTTTCGCTTCTTCACCGTTTATGGCCCGTGGGGTCGGCCCGACATGGCGCTGTTCAAATTCACCAAGAACATGCTCGAAGACCAGCCGATCGAGATCTATGGCGAAGGCAACATGAGCCGTGATTTCACCTATATCGACGATCTCATTGAAGCGATCGCCAGGCTGTCGGCAATCGCCCCTGGCGAGGAAAACCGTCTCGACAACGTGGCTGTCGAAACGCTTTCGCGCCAGGCGCCCTTTCGGGTCGTCAATATTGGCGGCGGCCAGCCGGTCAGCCTGATGGATTTCGTCGAAACGGTCGAGAAAGCGCTCGGCCGTCCTGCCATCCGCAAGATGCTGGCGATGCAGAAGGGTGACGTGCCGCGCACCTTCGCAGCCCCCGATCTGCTCGTCGCGCTGACAGGTTACAAGCCGGATACGACGTTGGAAGTCGGCGTCAAGGCCTTCGTCGAGTGGTATCTCGACGTCCGCGGCGAACTCGACGCCTAACCTATTTGCCGGACTGTTTCCGGTCGGTCCAGAATGTCAGCGGAGAAACGTCACCGCGTGCACGGCATTGACCGCCTTCGAGAACACATAGTCGACGACCACGGTCAGGCTCTGCGAATAGGCCTTGAGCTGGTAGTTCTCACCCTCGACTTCAGCCGGGCTGCGCAGGACGAAAGGAACCGCCGGGCGCACGAAACCGGCCCGTGTCGTCAAAGGAATTTCGGGCGAATGGCCGATGGCGGAGGTGTACATCAGGTCGCGGGCAAGGCTGGTGGGACCGATGGCGAGCGCCGGCCCGGCAGCGCCGGTGATGGTCAGAGTCAAAGCCATGGCGGCGAGAATTTTGTGCATGTCGAAGTCCCCGTTTGCGGATCGGCGGGCTTCGCTTCGCCCGTCTCCAAACGATCGACGCGTCTGTCCACGCTTCGGTCGCTTTCATGAGACCACTCTACACATCAGTATTTGCAGGGCTTTTAAGCAGGTCAGTCAAATTTTACGAAATTTGATTTTCTTTGGAAGGCCTCAGCACTCACCAGGAAAATAGGTTCGCCGACCCGCAGGGCTGGGAAAGCGACGTCGGTGCAATATACCAATGATTTGAACGCTGATCGCAATCTAAAGAACGCGATCCAGCCTCTTGTTGATATGCAGGTTCGGCATCAACCCCGCACTTTGCGCAGCATGATAGGATTCACGCGCCGCATCGAACGAGATCGACCACATGATGGCGCTCAAGAGGAGCGCAATAATATAAATTTGGATACGCATCTCATCGGCGATACTGAAAGAGCAAGGCAGATTTGTGTCAGAAAATGATCGTAGAAATAGTAAAAAACGCCGGCCTTTTTTGTCCCCCAATGAGTGGCGCCAGACACATTAGTGTCGCGAAAATTAGCGATAGCGCATCGCTACCTGTTAGCAGCCAACCCCCAGGCTTGGTTTCTCTTTCCCACCCTGAGAACCCTGAGAGGTCCGTTCGCCACGGGCCTCTTTGCCTTTTCCTGCCGATGTTTCCCGCGGGTAACTGAATCACCTGATGCGCAGAGCTGACATCAATCTCGGCTAAACGCCTGTTCATGCCAGCGATAGATCTCGGGTCGAATTCCTTCTTCAGAAATATATCAATCGATTGACTTATTATCCGTTCGGAGTTATAAAACCATCATGAACCAGGAACGCGACGCCCGAACCCCGCCAGCATCCGCCCGCGCCGAGATCGCGCGTCAGAAGATGCTTTCCGCCGCCCTCGACGTCTTTGGCCGCTACGGCTTCGACGGCGCCTCGACACGTCAGCTGACCGAGGCCGCCGGCGTCAACCTGCAGGCGATCCCCTATTATTTCGGCAGCAAGGAAGGTCTTTACATCGCCACGGCCGAGTATCTGATGGCCCGCATCGATACGCATGTCGGTGACATGAGGGCGCGCATCGGCACATATCTCATGACGCTCGATGCCGCTGGCGAACCGCTCGGAGAAACCGAGGCTCGTCGCTTCCTGACAGACATTCTCCAGACCATGGTGACGCTTTTCGTCGGCAAGGAATCCGAATCCTGGGCGCGCTTCCTGATCCGCGAGCAGATGGAGCCGACCGAAGCCTTCGCAAGGGTTTATCAGGGCATCATGCGGCCGATGATCGAGATGGGCCGGCGGCTGATCGGCGTCATCCTGCGTGAAGATCCCGCCTCGGAACATGTGCGCCTGCGCACCTTCACCCTTCTCGGCAGCATCCTCGTCTTTCGCGTCACCCATGCCGCCGTGCTTGCCCAGATGGAATGGGACGCCGTCGGCCCGGAACAGGTGGAAATCTTGCGCGGCCTCGCCGCTGAACTGGTCGATGTGCTCGGCCCGTCCAAGGCAGGTGCAGCATGAAACGCATCCTCGCCCTCCTTCTCCTCGTTGCGGCGGGTGCCGCCGCCTGGTGGTACGGCCTGCCCGAAAAGCTCGGCTGGCTGCCCGAGGCCCACCGCGAATTTGTCCTTTACGGCAATGTCGATATCCGCCAGGTCTCGCTCGGCTTCCGTGTCAGCGGCCGCCTTTCTGAACTTCACGTCGACGAGGGCGATGTCGTCAAGAGCGGAACGGTTCTGGCCGAACTCGATGCCGCACCCTATGAATTCGCTGTCCGCTCCGGCGAAGCCAACGCCGCAGCTCTTCGGGCAACGCTCGACAAGCTGAAGGCCGGCCCGCGCCCGACAGAGATCGCCCAGGCGCGCGCCGCCTATGATGAAAGCCTGGCGGATCTCGAAAATGCCAACCTCGCCTATGACCGCGCCCGCCAGCTTCGCCCGCAGGGCACGATTTCCGAGGCGAGCCTTGACCAGGCGACCGCCGCAAGGGCCATGGCCGCCGCCCGCTCCGATTCCGCCAGCGAGGCGCTGAAGCTGCTGCAGGAAGGCTCGCGCGTCGAGGATATCGCCGCCGCCGACGCGCAGGTGAAGGCTGCCGAGGCGAGCCTTGCCTCGGCCCGCACCTCGCTTGCAGATACCGAGCTTCGCGCCCCGAACGGCGGCGTCATCCTCTCACGTGTGCGGGAAAATGGTGCGATCGTCTCGCCGGCGGATACCGTCTTCGTATTGTCCCTGACCGAGCCCGTCTGGGTGCGCAGCTATGTCGCCGAACCCGATCTCGGCCGCCTCCACCCCGGCATGAAGGTTTCCGTCGCCTCCGATACGGCGCCCGACAAACCCTATGAAGGCACGATCGGCTTTATCTCGCCGGTCGCCGAATTCACCCCGAAATCGGTGGAGACGCCGGAACTCAGGACCGATCTCGTCTATCGCCTGAGGATCGTCATCGACCAGCCCGGCCCGGATCTGCGCCAGGGCATGCCGGTCACCGTGCGGCTTCCGCCGCCTGCGGCGGGTGGACAATGACCGCCGAACCCGGCCGGGACGACAAGCCGCTCGTCCGGATCGACGGCGTCACTAAGCGCTTCGGCGATGCGCCCCCTGCTCTCGACGCCGTCTCCGGCGCGATCGGCGGCGGTGCGATCACCGGCCTCGTCGGTCCCGACGGCGCCGGCAAGACGACACTGATCCGGCTGATGACCGGCCTGATGCTGCCCGATACCGGAACGGTGGAAGTTCTCGGCTTCGACACGAGCAAGAATGCCGCCGGCATCCAGGCGGCCATCGGCTACATGCCCCAGCGTTTCGGCCTCTATGAGGACCTGTCGGTGCAGGAAAACCTCGATCTCTATGCCGATCTGCGCGGCCTGCCGAAGAGCGAACGCGCCGGTGCCTTCGACGAGCTGCTGACCTTCACCGATCTCAAGCGCTTCACCGGCAGGCTTGCCGGCAAACTCTCCGGCGGCATGAAGCAGAAGCTCGGCCTTGCCTGCGCACTTCTCAAAAAACCGCGCCTGCTGTTGCTCGACGAGCCGGGCGTCGGCGTCGACCCGATCTCGCGTCGCGACCTCTGGAAGATGGTCGAGAACCTGACCAAGGAAGGCATCGGCGTGCTCTGGTCGACCGCCTATCTGGATGAGGCTGAGGCCTGCGACCACGTGCTGCTGTTGAACCAGGGAAAGCTGCTGTTTTCGGGAAAACCGGCTGAGATGACCGGCCGCGTCAGCGATCGGGTCTTCCGCGTCTCGGGCATATCGGGGCGCCGCCGGCAAGTGCTTGCCGGGCTTCTGCAGGCAGATGGCGTCATCGACGGCGTGATCCAGGGCGAGGCGATCCGCCTCGTCGCCGCCAAGGATAAGAAACCGGATATCGGATCGGCCGGCGATGGCGCAACGCTCGCCCCTGCCCCGCCCCGCTTCGAGGATGCCTTCGTCGACATGCTTGGCGGCGGTCCCGGCGGCCGCTCCAGGTTGGCGGAAGCGCAGGAGCCGCTGAAGGCTGAAGGCGACCGGCCGGTGATCGAGGCCAGGGGCCTGACCAAGCGTTTCGGCGATTTCACCGCTGCCGACGATATCAGCTTCGATATCCGCCGCGGTGAGATCTTCGGCCTGCTCGGCCCGAACGGCGCCGGCAAGTCCACCACCTTCAAGATGCTCTGCGGCCTGTTGAAGCCGAGCGGCGGCGAAGGCCGGGTCGCCGGTTTCGATCTTCGCCGCGATGCTGCCGAAGCCCGTAACCAGCTTGGTTACATGGCGCAGAAATTCTCGCTCTACGGTGATCTCACCGTCATCCAGAACCTCGAATTCTTCGCGGGCGTCTATGGCCTTCGCGGCCAGCACAAGCGCGAGCGCATCGAACTGATGGTCGGCATCTTCGATTTCGGCCGCCACGCCCGCGAGCCCGCCAAGGACCTGCCGCTCGGGCTGAAGCAGCGCCTGGCGCTTGCCTGCGCCGTCATGCACGAGCCGCGCGCCCTTTTCCTCGACGAGCCGACCTCCGGCGTCGATCCGATCACCCGGCGCGAATTCTGGACGCATATCAACGCGCTTGTGGAAAAAGGCGTCACCGTGCTCGTCACTACTCACTTCATGGACGAGGCGGAATATTGCGACCGCATCTCGCTGATCTATCGCGGCCGCTCGATCGCACTCGGCTCGCCCGATGAGTTGAAGGCCCGCGTCGCAACCAAAGATCTGCCCGACCCGACGATGGAGGACGCCTTCATCGCCTTGGTGCAGCAATCGGAAGCGGAGGATGCCGCATGAGCGCCTCCCCCCGCGAACCCGAACTTGGCCGGCTGCGGCGTCTTTCAGCCCTGGTGCGCAAGGAAAGCTACCAGGCGATCCGCGATCCGAGCAGCATTCTCATTGCCTTCGTGCTGCCGCTGATCCTGCTCTTTCTCTTCGGCTACGGCGTTTCGCTCGATACCACCCGCACCCGCATCGGCCTCGTGACCGAGGAGATGACGCCGCTGACACAGGATCTGTCGGCAAGTTTCCAGGCCTCGCGTTATTTCGAAGTCGCCGTCGGCCGCGACCGGCGCCTGTTCGAGGAAGATCTCGTGCTCGGCAAGGTGCGTGGCATCGTCGTCATCCCAGCCGATTTTACCACGGACTATATCGCCGGCAACCGTCCGGATATTCAGGTGATCGTCGATGGCTCTGATCCGAACACGGCCAATTTCGTGCAGAATTATGCCCAGGGCGCCGTCGCCAATTGGGAACGGCAGAGGCAGGCGGATGTCGCCACTTCCAATCCGGCCATCTCGGTCGAACAGCGCTTCTGGTTCAATCCGGAACTGACCAGCCGCAATTTCCTCGTGCCCGGTTCGATCGCCATCGTCATGACCCTGGTCGGCACGCTTCTGACCTCGCTCGTCGTCGCCCGCGAATGGGAGCGAGGCACCATGGAGGCGATGATGGCGACGCCGGTAACGGCGGTTGAATTGCTCATCGGCAAAATCCTGCCCTATTTCGTGCTCGGCCTCACCTCGATGACGCTCTGCGTGCTGTTTGCGGTCTTTCTCTTCGGCGTGCCGTTCCGCGGATCGGTCGCAGCGCTTTACGCCCTGTCGGCCGCTTTCCTGATCCCGGCGCTTGGCCAGGGTCTGTTGATCTCGACGGCAACGAAGAACCAGTTCCTCGCCTCGCAGCTGGCGCTGATCTCCGCCTTCCTCCCGGCCTTCCTGCTGTCGGGCTTCCTGTTCGAGATCAATTCCATGCCTGCCGTCATTCAGTGGATCACCTTCATCGTGCCGGCGCGCTACCTGATCCCCAACCTGCAGACGGTGTTCCTAGCCGGCGACATCTGGCCGATGTTCCTGCAGGCGATCGGCGTGATGCTGACGATCGGCGCCGTCATGTTCGTGCTTGCGGCGCGCAACACCCGAAAGAGGATCGGCTGATGTGGACAAGGCTCTACGCCCTCATCGTCAAGGAACTGCTTGCCGTCCTGCGCGACCCCAAGGGCCGCGCCATCCTGATCGGCCCGCCGATCGTCCAGCTTCTCGTCTTTTCCTATGCCGCGACGCTCGAAGTGCGCAATGTGGACGTCATGATCCTCAACCGCGACAGCGGCCATTGGGGCCAGGAACTGATCGAACGCATCGATGGCTCGCCAACCTTCCGCCGGATCGAGATGGCGGGAAGCCAGGCGGATATCAGGGTGGCGATCGACAACCAGACGGCCATCGCGGCGATCGAGATCGGCCCGGATTTTTCGCGCAATATCGAGGCGGGAACACCGGCCGACCTGCAGATGGTGCTCGACGGCCGCCGCTCCAACGCCTCGCAGATCGTCGCCGGCTATCTCCAGCAGATCGGCGCGACACTTGCCGCCGAGACGCCAGCCGGCAGACGCGCCGGCACAGGTATCGTCTCGACAGTGCCCCGCAATTGGTTCAACCCGAACCTCACCTACCAATGGTTCATGGTGCCGAACCTGATCGCCAGCATCGCGCTCCTGATCGGCCTGATCGTCACGGCTTTGTCGATCGCCCGCGAGCGCGAGCTCGGCACCTTCGATCAGTTGATGGTCTCGCCGCTGCGCATGCACGAAATCCTGATCGGCAAGCTGATCCCGCCGATGATGATCGGCCTCTTCCACATCACCGTCTATATCCTGGCCGCAGTCTTTCTTTTCGACGTGCCGCTGCGCGGCTCGCTCTTCCTGCTTTACGGCAGCGCGATCTTCTACCTCGGTTCGGTCGCCGGTCTCGGCCTCTTCATCTCGGCGCTGTCGATGACCCAGCAGCAGGCGATCCTTGGCGCCTTCCTGTTCATGGTCCCGGCCATGCTGCTCTCCGGCTTCGCGACGCCGATCGAGAACATGCCGGCATGGCTGCAGCCGGTGACCTTGATCAATCCGCTGCGCTATTTCCTGGTGATCGTCAAAGGTGTTTTCCTGAAGGATATTCCGCTGAGCGAGGTGGTGAACCAGACGATCCCGCTGGCGCTGATCGCCGCCGTCACGCTCAGCGCCGCCGCATGGCTCTTCCGCCGGCGGCTGGAATAATGCATCGCGACAAACGCTTCGGCCGCCTCACAGAATGTGAACCGACCTTCCAAAGCGTGACTCTCTCCTGCCGGAACCTCGGATTGGCGCGGTCGTTACTCAAACGCAACCCCAGCAAAGGAGAAGCAAAATGTACAAGATTCTACTTGTCTCCAGCGCCCTTGCGCTGTCGTCACTTGCAACCAATGCGCTCGCTGATGGCGCCGTGACCGGTGCAGCCGGCGGCGCCATCACCGGCGCGATCGTCGGTGGCCCCGTGGGTGCCGCTATTGGCGGCGTAGCCGGTGGTGTCGCCGGCGCCGTTGTCGATCCGCCGCCGCGCGAGGTAGTCACCTACGTCCAGCAGCAGCCGGCCCCGACCGCCTCCGTGGTCGTCCAGGAACCAATCGTCGTCGGCAAGCCGCTTCCGGCCGATGTCGTCGTCACACCGGTGCCGGACAACCCGAAATACGCCTATACGGTCATCAACAATCAACATGTGATCGTCGAACCCCGCACCCACCGCGTGGTGCAGGTCATAGAATAAACCACCGAAAAATCAGATCGCCGTGCCGCCTGCTGCGGCTTGGCAACTCCGGCCCCGCTTCGGCGGGGTCTTTTTTCGTGTGTTTGCGCCATCTGCCGATCAGCGCGAACAGGGCAACGAGCCGTCGCGGCGGGGCGAACCCTTGCGGCAGCGCCTCTATCCGGATCCGGTCGCCGTAAAGCCTGCCCTGTTTAAGGGATAGAATATGCATGTTGGAAAGCATGGGACGATCCTCCATCGATTGATGGGATCAGCATCGCCGAAGCGACGGGGCCGGGTCCTTAATGCTCCGGATAAAAGCTGCTAAAACTTCCAAATGCCTCTCAGCGCGGCCGCATCCCGGCGCGCGCCAGCCCTTCCAGAACCGGCGCAAAACGCTGGGGATTCTTGGCCGGCTGACCCGCCAGAATGCCTTCCAGTGTCACATCAGGTGCAATCGCCTCCAGCGCGCGCAGCAACTGCCGCGCCTGCTCAATATTGCCGAGATGCGCGTGTGCGGCGATTAGCATCCAGTAGGTCGGGTCGAAATGGGCATTGAGCGCCAGCGATCGTGACGCAAACGAAAGCGCTGCCTCGTAATTGCCGCGGAAGATCTCGGCCATCGCGATGCCTGTCAGCGAAAAACGCGCATCCGGATCGCGCGGCCCCAGCCTCACGGCGCGGTGCAGACGCTCGAGCGCCCATCGATATCGCCGCAGTGCAGGGCCGCAATGCCGGAACAGGCGGCAACGCGAAGATCGTTGGGATTGGCAGCGGCGGCGGCCTCCAGCACGGCCATGCCGCCGTCATAATCCTTGCCCGTCTGCAGCAGCGCCATGCCGCAATGGACCATCACCCGGGGATCGCCGGCGGAATGCTGAAGGCCGCGGCGTGCAAGCCTGAGGCATCCGCCTTGTCGTCCCCTCCGAACGGCGGCCAGCCCATGGTCGTACGATGTTCGAGCGCCCAGGCGGCAAGTGACAGGATCAACGCATTTTCCGGCTCCATGGCAAGGGCCTCGCGCAGCAGCGCATAGGCGACGGCGTTGTTTTCGATCGACTCGTCGGTTATCGCCGCAAGCGCGCGCAGATAGAGATCATAAACCGCCGGACTGTTCGGCCGGTCGCGGCGCGATCTCCGGATTTCGGCAATTTCGATTGCCGGTTCGACAATCGAAGCGACGTGTTCGGTAATATGGTCCTGGAAGGCGAAGATGCCGCTGATGCCGTCCTCGAATTGATCGGCCCAAGATTGGTCGCCGTCACGCCATCGACCAATTGCACGTTGATACGCACCTGCCCGCCTTCCCGCCGGATGCTGCCTTCGAGCACGTAGCGGACCCCAATTCCCTGGCCACCTCTCGCACATCGATGCTGCGCCCCTTGTAGACGAAGGCGGAATATCGCGAGACGACCGAAAAGGAGCGGAAGCGGGCAAGGGCCGTGATGATCTCCGTCACCACGCCATCGGCAAAATAATCCTGGTCGGCATCACCACCGAGATTGGCGAAGGGAAGAACCGCGAGAGAAGGCGGCTGCGGCGCCACCGACGCCACCCCGGCATCGTCCTGGCGCGGCAGGCGATAACCGACCCTCGGAACGGTGACGATCCACTCCGTGCCGTCAGGCTTCGGGCCGAGAAGCTTCCTGAGCGTGGCAATCTGAACGGTGAGGTTGCCTTCCTCCACGGCAGGCCCCGGCCAAGCCCGCTCCATCAGATCCGCTTTGGTGACGACGCGACCCTCGACCTCCAGCAGCATGCCGAGCAGCGCTGTCGGTCGTGGTCCTATCGCCACGGACTTGCCTTCCCGCCACAGGCTTCCTGTCACGGGATCGCAATGGAACGGACCAAAGGAGAGCGTTGAATTGCCCATGAGGAAGCATAACGCGAAAATATCGCAAACTGAAAGCGGCTCGACGCGCGACGAATTTATGATCGTAAGGCTCGATCCGCGGCTTCATGCCCGGTAAGCGACGAGCACGGCTCCTCCAGCAATCATCACGACGCCAAGCCAGTTTGGCAGCGTCAGGCGTTCGCCCAGGAACAGCACGGCAAAGACGGCCACGAAGACGACGGATAGCTTGTCGATCGGCGCGACGCGGGCGGCATCACCGAGCTTCAGAGCGCGGAAATAGCAAATCCAGGATGCGCCGGTGGCAAGACCCGAGAGCCCCAGGAAGAGCCAGCTCCTGCTCGACACCGAAGACGGTTCCTGCCAGTTGCCGGTGACATAGACCATCATCCCCGCCGCCAGCAGGATGACGATGGTGCGAATGAAGGTCGCGAAGTCGGAATTGACGTTCTCGACGCCGACTTTGGCGAAAATCGCCGTGAGCGCTGCGAAGCCGGCGGAAAAAAGCGCCCAAAGCGGCCAGCTTGTGAGGAGGCTTTTCATGCGGCGTTCCTTGTCCCGTTACACCTCGATCTCAAGGACGATCACACCTTCAACTCGCGCCGTTCGCGCTCGGTCACCATCGCAAGGTCGAGCACTTTCTGCAGGTTGGCGGCGTGGCGGAAGTTCGGGTCCGGCTGGACACCAGTTGCCACGGCCTCGGCAAAACGCTCGTAGTTGGTCGCCACCGGTTCAACTTCGATCTGCGTCCAGGTGGCCGTTTCGACCCCTTCGCCGAGGCAGCCATGCAGCTCGGAACCGCCGGGACGGTGGATAACCTCAAGGCTGCCCCTCTCGCCATAAATGCGCAGCTTCAACTCGTTCAGATGCCCCGTCGCCCAGCGGCTGGCATGGACGACGCCGAGCGCGCCGTTGGCGAAATCGACAGACATGGTGAAGCTGTCATTGGCATCGAGCAGATATTCGCCGATCTGGCCGCCCGGCGCCTTGTTGAAGGTCTTCAGCCGCGCAAAGACGTGGTCGATGTCGGTCGCCGCGCCATAGGCGGCAAAATCAAGGATATGGATGCCGACGTCGCCGAGCACGCCGTTCGAGCCGTGGCCAGTGGAAAGCCGCCACAGCCAGGTCGATTCCGTGCGCCAGTCGCCCCAGGCACGCGAGACGAGCCAGCTCTGGAGATAGGAGGCTTCCACGTGCCTGATCGTGCCGAGCTCGCCGGCGAGCACCATCTCGCGGGCGCGCTGCAACGGCGCGACATTGCGGTAGGTCAGGTTCACCATGTTGATGACGCCGGCCTTTTCCGCCGCCTCCGTCATCTCCAGCGCCTTCGCATAGTTCTCCGCCAGCGGCTTTTCGCAGAACACATGCTTGCCCGCGGCGATCAACGCCATCGTCGTCGGGTGATGGATCCGGTCGGGCGTGACGTTCGTCGCCGCATCGAATTCACCCCAGGCGATCGCCTCCTCCAGTGAAAGAAACCGCTTTTCGATGTTGAACTTGTCGGCGAAGGCCGAAAGCCGCTCGGGATCGGTGTCGACGGCACCGACCACCGTCACGCCGTCGATGAGGGGGAAGCGGGCGAGCTGGTTTTTCGCCATCACCCCCGTGCCAAGAACGAGTAGTCGCATGGATGCTCCTCAGCGGTAACCGGCTTCGCCGGCCTGGTGCAGTCTCGGGCCGCGTTCGACGATCGGCTCCAGTGCCTTTTCTACCGGCACATTTGGTGCGTCGGTAATACCAGTCAACGATCCCTCAGGGTTATAGGCCCACTTGACGCCGTTGATCAGCACCTTCTGGATATTGACGTCGTGATAGGTCGGATAGGTCTCGTGGCCGGGGCGGAAATAGAAGATGTTGCCGGCGCCGCGCCGCCAGGTCAGGCCCGAGCGGAACACTTCGCCACCCTGGAACCAGGAAATGAACACCGTTTCGAGCGGCTCCGGAACCGAAAACTGCTCGCCGTACATTTCTTCGTTCTCGAGCTCGAAATGCTCGCCGATGCCCGCTGCGATCGGATGGCGCTGGTTGATCGTCCATAGACGCTCGCGCTCGCCCGCTTCGCGCCACTTCAGCGCGCAGGGCGTGCCCATCAGCCGCTTGAAGATCTTGGAGAAATGGCCGGAATGCAGCACGATGAGGCCCATACCCTCCCAGACACGCCTGGCCACCCGCTCGACGACGACGTCGGAGACCGCGCCGTGATCCTTATGGCCCCACCAGGTCAACACATCGGTTTCGGCAAGGCGGGCCTCGTTGAGGCCGTGTTCCGGCTCCTGCAGCGTTGCCGTAGTTGCCGAGATACCGGGATCCGTATTCAGCGCGTTGGCGATCGTCGTGTGCATGCCTTCGGGATAGATCCCACGAACGATTTCGTTGGTAGTCTCGTGGATATTCTCTCCCCAGACGACGGTGCGAATGGCCATGATGTGCTCCTGTAGAAACTGGAAGTATCGGTAGGCGGGAAAGACAGGATTCAAAGCGCTTTGGAAAACAGCAGCGCTGGCTGCGCCTCGTCTCCTCCACGTCTAAGCAACACATAGACCTTTGTCAGGAATTTGACAAAGGGGAAAATTTACCGGCAGAAGGCGGAAATTCCACTCGGCAATATCGCAGCAATATCAATGCGAAACGGATTTCGAGAACAGGTTGACGACGACGACGCCCGATATGATCAGCCCGAGCCCGAGGATTGCCGGCAGGTCGAGCCGCTGCTTGAAGAAGACCAGACCGACCGAGGAAATCAGCACGATTCCCAAAGCGCTCCAAATTGCATAAGCAATGCCGACAGGGATGCTTTTCAGCGTCAGCGACAGGCAATAGAAGGCGGCCGCATAACAGGCGACGACAAGCGCCGTCGGCCCGATGCGGGTGAACTGCTGCGACAGCTGCAGCGCAGTCGTGCCGATGACCTCGAGCACGATGGCGGCAAACAACAGCCCGTAGACGGCGGCCTGGCTCATGGCGAATTCCTTTTCGGATTACTTCCCGGTCAGTTCGACAAGGCGATTAATGAGATCCCGCCTCAGAACGCCGTCGATATCATGGCTTTCCAACGTATCTGAGAACCACAACCCGTCGGCGGCAAAACGCACGACCTGGGCGTCGAGGGAGGAGTCGGTGCCGATATATTCCTCGGCCCGCGCCTGCACCCATTGGCGCCATCGAAGGCGCAACCGGGGTTCGGCAAGAAGCGCGATCGTCACCTGCGTCCAACCCCTGGAATCGTCTGGACGATCCTTGATACCGGATACCGCTCTGAGATAGGCGCGGGTGAAGCGTCCCTGCGGCAGCGGATCGCCACGCATCAGCTCTTCTATATCCGCGTCGAACTTTTCGAGCAGGCTCTCGAACAGTGCATCAAGAAGCGCATTTTTCGTCGGGAAGTGATGCAGCAGCCCACCCTTGCTGACGCTGGAGGCGGCGGACACCGCATCGAGCGTGACCGCGGCCATGCCTGCGCTGGCAGCAAGGCGCGCCGCAACATCCAGCAACTGCTGGCGCACGAGGATAGGCTGCTTTTTGCGATGATGAGCGTTCGACATGCGAGCAAAAGATACCGTCTGGACGGTTTTGTCAAGATGAATTGGCTGAAACTCCTGCCCGCCTGGCAATATGCGCGAATTGCCGCGTCGCTTTGATGACAGTTGCGATCGTTTTCCGCCCGGTGCATGAAGGACCGGGGCAATGGATGGGCATCGGGGATGGTTTCGTGACGGAGAAGGTCACCACTCTATATGAGGCGATCGGCGGCGATCCTGTCGTGCGGGCGCTGACGCAGCGTTTCTACGAACTGATGGACAGGCTGCCGGAGGCAAGCAACGTGCGCGCCGTGCATCCGCCGAGCCTTGCCGGCAGCGAAGAGAAATTCTACGAATATATGAGCGGTTATCTCGGCGGCCCGCCGCTCTATACCGACAAGCGCGGCCATCCGCGTCTGCGCAGCCGCCATTTCGTCGCCAAGATCGGCCCCGTCGAGCGCGACGAGTGGCTGCTCTGCTTCCGCCGTGCCCTCGACCAGACGATATCAAGCCAAGCGCTGCGCGATCTCATCTGGGCGCCGGTGGAACGGCTCGCCTATCACATGCAGAACAAGGCCCCTGACATACAGGAAAAGGAATGACCATGAGCTTGAATGCGCGCCTGGAGCCGGTGCTCTATCTTTTTGCCGGTCTGTTCGGCGTAGCCGGCGTGGCGCTCGCCGCCCTTGCCGCCCATGGCGGCGGTGAGGCCAATCTCGCGGCATCCGCATCTGCCATGTGCCTCGCGCACGCCCCTACCCTGCTGGCATTGGCTCTCGGCACCGCCAGGCTCAAAACCGCCTGGCTGGCCGGTTTTCTGATGATTATCGGAACCCTGCTCTTTGCAGGCGATCTCGTCACTCTGCGTTTCACCGGCTCTAGCCTCTTCCCCTATGCCGCCCCGACCGGCGGCTGGGCGATGATGCTTGGCTGGCTGGCCGTTGCCGCCGGCGCCGTTTTCCGGGTACGACCTTGAGGGCTTTGCAAACTGGCTTCGATTCATCGGCCTATCGAAAGGGTTGATGGGAGGTCTCACCTCTCGTCCCTCATCTGTCCTTGTCACAGGAATGAGGGTGAGTACGCAGTTAGACGCCGTCGACCACGTTGAAGCCTTCGAAAACAGGCGGCCCCTTGTACATGGCCTTGCGGTCGCCGGCATTGCGGTGCGCCGCTCGAAAATTCTCGGACTTGGTCCAGTTCTGAAAATCCGCTTCGCTGTTCCAGACCGTGTGCGAGGAATAGAGCGTGTAGCCCTCCTCTTCGTTGGCCTTCCCGCGCAGCAGGCGGAATTCGACGAAACCGGGCACTTCGGCCAGGCTGGAATCGCGATTGCGCCAGACCGTCTCGAAATCAACTTCGTTCCCGGTTGCGACCTTGAAGCGGTTCATTGCGATATACATGCGATCTCCTTAGGCCTTCCTCTTGCCGGCCCTTGCTGCATAGCAGGGAAAAGCGAGAACATTATTGCCGTTTGCTGCCGCCGGGCCAAGCGGTCTCGTCGTCGCTTCTCCGGGCATGCGCGCTTCCCAAGTCGGGAACAGCATCACATTCCGGTAGATCTGCTGACGATCGGTATGCTGCCGGAAAAGTGCGTAGAGCTCGGGCACGAGGCCCTCGCCTGTCTGCGCGGCAAGCTTATGCAGGCCGATCATGGTGAAGCCGTCGGGACGCTGGTCGTTCATCGGGAATTGTCTCGTTCGTTCATCGTATGCAGCGCACGTTCCAGGCTAGACTTGCTGCCGTTGCGAAGCGGGATGAAGGCCTTGCCGAATTTCTTGCAGCCGGTCTTCACGCGCAGGCAGGCATCGTGGCTGATACAGTCGATCGGGCAGAACACGCAGTCGACCGAGGGCAGCACGGTATCGATGCGGGAAACAGCTTCGCGCAGGCCGCCGTCATGATGAAGGAGCTCGGCGCCGAAATTGCTGGCGATCTGGCGAAGATGCGCCACCTGGCAGTCACGCCCGCCGACATAGAGAAAACTGCGGCCATCCAGTTTGGATCGTCCGGCGGATAGCTGGCTGGCGTCCTCGGCCGCGCTGGCGCGGGCCTCCCTGTTCGAACCCTTCTTGCCCTTGCGAGCCATATACCACCCGTTCGCTCGTTGATCGTCACACGATTCCTGCGTGTGCGGGTGGACCTTATTAAACTTGATTTTTAGAGTAAAGTATAAAGTTGATAAGTTTTCTCATATTATTCGACCGCGATCGGCACGGAGGTAAAGCTCCTTCCATTTCCACCGGGCGTTGGACCGAATGGAGCCGCGCGCCGGATAGCATCGACGGCGCGCTTATCGATCTCGAGAATGCCAGACCCGCTTACCACGCGAACGGATGTCAAGCCGCCGCTGCCATTCACAGAAAACGAGACGACCACGGTTCCCTCGACACCACGAGGTGTTCTGATCGCGCGGCGAATGCGACTACGGACCTTGCCGTCGTAATTGGCAAAGACTGCAGTTCCGACCCCATTATTGTTGCCGGCGGTGCGCGAGTTACGATCCGACTGAGCCGACCGATCACCTTCAGCAACACCACGAGTAGAATCTTGCTGCGTCTCACCCTGCGAACCAGCGGTCCTTTTCAGTGGACGCTTTTTCTCGACCGGTTTCGGCTTTTCCTGCGTGACCTCTTTCGGCTTCGGCTCTGGGGTTACGATCTCCTGCGGCTCGTCCGGCTCCGACTGCACCTCTGCTGTCTCGACGGGCTTGACCTCTTCAGGCTCAACTGCGGCCACAGGGGGCGTGTTGGATGGCTGAACGTCCGTGGGGATGTCATCGGCCGGCTTCTGCTCTTCCGGAACGACCGTCGACAGCGGTTGTAGGACGGCGGTTTCAGCTGGAACCTCGGAAACGAGAACCTCCGGTGCGACCGCCGCCGCTGTTTCCGGAGAGACGCGCGTCACTTCTGGAACCGGGGCTTGCTGGATCGGATCCTGAGCCTCCACAGGCGAGACATCGGTCGGCTGAACGGTTTCCGGCTGAAGGTTAGCCGCTTCGGTCGGCTGGATTGTATCCGGTTCAACGGCCTCCGGAATGATTTCTTCCTGTACGGTCACATCGGTCTCGCCTGCAGCGGTCTGATCGACGTCCGAATTGCCGTACATCACAACGCTGACAGCTTCGCCCGCTTCCTCGATCGCCTCCTCCGGCGCCTTCGGGAAGGCAATGATCAACATGGCAGCCAACGTCGCATGAAAAATCAACGAGCCAACACAAGTCAGCGCCAGCCGCCGCCGCACCGGTTTCTTCTCGCCTTCCTGCTTTTCCACCGCCGCATCCATCGCCGGCGCTGCGGCACGCGCAGTTGATGCGGCTTCCGGATGATCGGGAAAGGAGGATATCTGCGCGAAACGCGCATAGTGGACCACCGCCTCGCCGGCCGGCTGCCGCGGCGCGTTGCGCAGGTCGGAAAGCTCATGGCCGGGATGCATGTAATTGTCGTTGAGACTGCCGTCAGCGTCCGGCTCCCCGATGAGCACCTGTCTCGATCTGGACTTCGCTGAAATCGCCATTGTTATGCCTCGGACAGCCTGAAACATGTCCGCCGGGGTCAGCCCCCGGCGTATTTAGCCCTCGAAGGGAATGGAAATCTGCGAGCGGGTGATGAGACCCTTCATGCATTCGCCCGCCGCCGGCCCGTCGCAGACCGGCGTGTCGTTGATGAGGATCCGGGTCACGCTTTCGCATTTGACATTCGGCATGTCGAACTGGCGCACGCGTTTCTTGCCCTGCGGCAGATCGCGGAAATCGAGCACGGTGATGCGGTCGACGGCATTCTTGTCGTTGAAGAAGGCAAGCTCGAAAGAGATCTTGTTGATCGGCGCCTGAAGATTGTTCTCGGCAACGAAGGTCATCATGCAGCCCTTTTGCGACGGCGCCAGAGCGTTGAGTTCGACATCGAGCTTGGCGGTTGCCGCATCCTGCGCCTGGCATATGCTTGAGACCGCCATCACCACGCCGGCCGCAACAGCCGCAAACCTAACCGTCATTATCTTCTCCGCTTCTGTCGCGAACCGCCGCCAGGCAGCCTCAAATCAGCAATCTCAAAAACTTGACTGCAATAGTCTCCTATTGCGTCTTTAAAAAACTATGAGTAAGAAAGTCAAGTTAATTGTCATCACAACCGGGGACCCCAATCCCGGCCCCACGGAATTGCCAACCGAAATGATGGTCGAAAAGCCAAATAACTTTAAGCACGTGCCGCTGCCGAGCGCGCCTGCGGCGCAGCACCGGATCGTCGAAAGCGCGGATCTTTTCCGCGGCACGAACGAAATCATGATCAGACACGACGGTTTGACCTATCGCCTGAAGATCACCCGGCAGGGCAAGCTCATTCTCAATAAATAGGGTAAGATATGACCGAGCAGACAAGACCGGCGCCAGCCGAAATCCGTGCGTTTCGCGCCCAAAATCCGAAGATGCGCGAGCGCGAGATCGCTGCCCAGCTGAAGATTTCCGAGGCAGCTCTCGTCGCCGCCGAAACTGGCATCAGCGTGACCCGCATCGATGGCAGCGCGCTGATGCTCCTCGAACGCGTGGCCGGCCTCGGCGAAGTGATGGCGCTGTCGCGCAACGAAAGTGCCGTGCACGAAAAAATCGGCATCTTCGAAAACATCAAAAGCGGCGTGCAGGCCGCAATCGTTCTCGGCGAGAATATCGACCTGCGCATCTTCCCGAGCCGCTGGGAATACGGTTTCGCCGTATCCAAGAAGGATGGCGACCAGGTGCGCCTCAGCCTGCAATATTTCGATAAGGCGGGCTGCGCCGTGCACAAGCTGCACCTGCGTCCGAATTCGAATGTCGAGGCTTATCACGCGATGGTCGCCGAGTTGAAACTCGAAGACCAGTCTCAGGACTTCGTCGAGGCCGAGACCTCGAATACCGTCGATGAAACCGCCTACGTCAGCCGAGACGAATTGCGCGACAGTTGGAACAAGCTCACCGATACCCATGAGTTCTTCGGCATGCTGAAACGCCTGAAGATCGGCCGCCAGGCGGCCATCCGCAGCGTCGGCGACGATTATGCCTGGAAGCTGGACAACACCGCGACTTCGGAGATGATGCATGCCTCGGTGAAATCCGGCCTGCCGATCATGTGCTTCGTCGCCAATAACGGCATCGTCCAGATCCATTCCGGCCCGATCTTCAACGTCCAGGCCATGGGTCCGTGGATCAATATCATGGACCCTACCTTCCATCTGCATCTGCGCCAGGATCACATCGCCGAGACCTGGGCCGTGCGCAAGCCGACCAAGGATGGGCATGTCACCTCGCTGGAGGCTTACAATGCCGATGGCGAGATGATCATCCAGTTCTTCGGCAAGCGGCAGGAAGGCTCCGACGAACGCGCCGAATGGCGCGCAATCATCGAAAATCTGCCGCGGGCAGCAAGTGTTGCCGCATAAGGATCGCTGTGATGACGATGCGTAACAATCTGCGCCGGATTCGCCCCTGGCAACTCGCCCTGACGGCGACCGTCATGGCACTGCCGCTGATCCCGTCGGCACCGGCGGTCAAAGGCTTCGCCTTCGTCCGCGCCGCCCATGCCGAAGAAAACAAGCTCGACACCTCGCGCCTGATTTCGGTCGGCGGTGATATCACCGAGATCGTCTATGCGCTCGGCGAGGAAAACCGGCTGATCGCCCGCGACACGACAAGCATCTACCCCGAGGCGGCGCTGAAGCTGCCCAATGTCGGTTACATGCGGGCGCTCTCGCCGGAAGGTATCCTCGCCATGAACCCGACGGCGATCATCGCCGTCGAGGGTTCCGGCCCGAAGGAGGCGCTGGCTGTGCTGAAGAGTGCCAGCGTGCCCTTCGAAACCGTGCCGAGCCCCTTTACCCGCGATGGCATTATCGCCAAGATCGACCGGGTGGGCTTGCTGCTTGGCGTGCCTGACAAGGCGAAGGCGCTTGAAGAAAAGGTTGCGACCGATCTCGACGCGGCGATCGCCGATGCCGAAAAGCGTCCGGAGGCGGAGCGCAAGCGCGTTCTCTTCATCCTCAGCGCCCAGAACGGCCGGATCATGGCATCGGGCACCGGCACGGCGGCCGATGGCATCGTCAAGCTCGCCGGTGCCATCAACGCCGTCGGCGCATTCCCGGGCTACAAACCGCTGACGGACGAGGCGATCATCGAGGCCAAGCCCGACATCATCCTGATGATGAACCGCGGCGATGGCGCCGGCACCAAGAACGAGGACCTGCTGGCCCAGCCGGCGATCGCGCTGACGCCGGCTGGCGAGAAGAAGGCGATCATCCGCATGGACGGCATCTACCTGCTCGGCTTCGGCCCGCGCACCGCCGCCGCCGCGCGTGAGCTGAACATGGCGATCTACGGGGGCTGATCATGGTCCTGCCGCAAGCCATGATGGAACGAAGGCGACCATTCCCGATGGCGGAGATCAGCGCAAACCGGCGGGCGGGCGACAGAACGCGGCTCGCTTTGCTGGTCATCGCGCTGCTCGTCATCGGCTCGGTCTTCTCGATGCTGTTTTCGGTGACGACGGGCGCCTCGGATGTCTCGATCCTCGACGTTATCAGCAACATGGCCGGTTCCGAGACGGCGCTCAGCACGCGTGGCCGGATCATCATCTTCGATATCCGCCTGCCGAGGGCGATCCTCGGCTTCCTGATCGGCGCCTCGCTGGCCGTTTCCGGCACGGTGATGCAGGGCCTGTTCCGCAATCCGCTGGCCGATCCCGGCCTCGTCGGCGTCTCCTCCGGTGCAAGCCTCGGTGCGGTCACCGTCATCGTGCTCGGCGGTGGCCTTGCCGCTCCACTCCAGGCGCTTCTCGGCATCTATGCCCTGCCGGCGGCCGCCTTTGGCGGCGGTCTCGTCACGACGCTGCAGCTCTACAGGATCGCCACCCGCCACGGTCAGACCTCGGTGGCGACGATGCTGCTTGCCGGCATCGCTCTCGGCGCGCTCACCCTGGCGATGACAGGACTGCTGATCTACATGGCCAACGACCAGCAGCTGCGCGACCTGACATTCTGGAGCATGGGCTCGCTTGCCGGCGCCACATGGATGAAGATCGCCGCCGCCGGCCCGATCATCCTGTTGTCCTTCACGGCCCTGCCCTTCATGGCTCGCGGCCTCAATGCCATGACGCTCGGCGAGGCCGCCGCCTTCCATATGGGTGTGCCGGTCCAGCGGCTGAAGACTATCGCGATCGTCGGCGTCGCCGCGGCGACCGGCGCGTCCGTCGCCGTCAGCGGCGGCATCGGTTTCGTCGGCATCGTCGTGCCGCATATCCTGCGCATGGCAATCGGCCCGGACCATCGTTTCCTGCTGCCGGCTGCAGCCCTTCTCGGCGGCTCACTGCTGATCTTCGCCGACGTCCTGGCGCGCACCCTTGTCGCCCCGGCCGAACTGCCGATCGGCATTATCACCGCGGCCGTCGGCGGGCCTTTCTTCCTGTGGATCCTGCTGAGGCAGCGTTCACGCCTTGCCCTTTGAGTGACTGAGATGATCGAAGTTTCCGGCGTCTCGGTGCGCCTTTCCGGCAAGGCCATCATCAGCGACGTCGCCTTCACGGCAAAGGCCGGCGAGCTGACGGCGATTGCCGGGCCGAACGGCTCCGGCAAGACGACGACGATGAAGGCAATCTCCGGTGAACTTGCCTATGGCGGCTCGGTGCGCATCGGCGGCAACGAGGTCAAAGGACTGTCACCCTGGCAGCTTGCCGCCGTTCGTGGCGTGCTCCCGCAGGCAAGCACGATCTCCTTTCCCTTCACCGTGCGAGAGATCGTCCGCATGGGCCTGACATCAGGCATCAACCTCAATCCCGACAAGGCCGACCAGACGGCCGCCGCCGCACTTTCCTCCGTCGACTTGACCGGCTTCGAAGGCCGTTTCTATCAGGAACTCTCCGGCGGCGAGCAGCAGCGCGTGCAGCTTGCCCGCGTGCTCTGCCAGATCGCCGAGCCTGTCGTCGACGGCAAACCCTGCTGGCTGCTGCTCGACGAGCCGGTCTCAAGCCTCGACATCAGCCACCAGCTGGCGATCATGACGCTTGCCCGCAATTTCTGCGAACGCGGCGGCGGCGTCATCGCCGTCATGCATGATCTCAACCTGACGGCGCTCTTTGCCGACCGCATCGTGCTGATGAAATCCGGCCGCCTCGCCGCCGCCGGCAGCGTCAGTGACGTGTTGACGGACGAAACAATGCTGTCGGTGTTCGGCTGCGCGCTGCGGATCAACCAGGTGCCGGCCGACGGCACGCCCTTCGTGCTTGCCCACAGCGCCGTATCCCGTCCTTAGACCAGCACACGCGGAACTTTTGATCGCCCGGCACGTTTTCGGCAGTGATCTGGGTCAATGCCGGGCAATATCATTCATGCAACGAACGGTGGCGACCCCAGTGCGAAATAGGCGGGCTTGCGCGCGCCCCAGCCAATGGAGACAGCCATGAGCTATTCTATCTTCCAATCCGGCCGCAGCCGCCGCAATGGTACTTTCCACAATCTGGAATCCGGCATCGAGGAGCAGGTCGAGGCGCTGCGCGACGAACTCGCGGAACTGACACGCCTCGTCGGCAAGAGTTCGCGCCACCAGGGCGAAAAAATCCGCAGTCAAGCCGGCGCCGGTTATGAGGACCTGCTCGGCCGCAGCGAGGATCTGCTACGCGAATTGCAGCACGGCTACGAGCGTAGCGCGACCGAAATGCGCGAGACCGTCCGCAAACATCCGCTGACAACGATCGGCGCCGCAGCCGCTTTCGGCCTGGTTATCGCCTTCCTCGCCCGCCGCTGAGGACGCGCGATGCTGTTCTCGATCCTCAGCCTGCTGACCGGCGCAAGCGTGCACCGGACCGTTGCGCGCGCCAAACGCAATAGCATCTTCATCGCGCTTGCCGCGCTCTTTCTCCTCACCGCCTACGCGCTGGCAGTCACCGCCGGCGCCATCTGGCTCGCCGGCATCTACGGCGCATTCGCCGCCGTGCTCTTCCTGGCCGCGGGCGCGTTGCTGATCGCTATCATCGCCTTGGTGGTCATGGCAGTCATGAATGCCCGGGAGAAGCGTCGTGCCCGCGAGCGCCGCGCGGCGCTGGAATCCTTCGCAACGGTTGGCCTCGGTCTCATCCGCGCCCAGCCGCTGCTGACCGCCGGCGTGCTGGCAGCCATCGTCGCGGCCAATCTGATGGGTTCGAAGCGCGAGGATTGAGGAGGGAGGGGACCGGCAGCACCCGATCGCCTTTGGATTCAGAAGCACCATGCCAACTTCCTTCATTCCTGTGCTCGTCACAGGAATGAGGTTGGAGAGGAGGATCCCGCGGAACAACCCGCAACCCCGTCTCCGCCGCGCGGTTGCTCACGCTCCCGACAACGCAAAAAAGCCGGCGCCCCAAGAGGCCGCCGGCTTTTCGCGATCATAATTTTCAGAACGCAAACGCCTTCGACGTCAGCGGCGCCGAGGTGGCGTCGGGGCCGAAATCGGCCTCGCCGGATATCTGCAGCAATTCCTGCAGCCGCTGACGGGCGCGGTTGACGCGGCTCTTGATGGTGCCGACGGCGCAGCCGCAGATTTCGGCCGCCTCCTCGTAGGAAAAACCCGAGGCGCCGACGAGGATGATCGCCTCGCGCTGGTCCGGCGGCAACTGGTCGAGCGCTTTCTTGAAGTCCTGCAGATCGAGCGCGCCGTATTGCGAGGGGTGCATCGCCATCGATTCCGTGAACAGCCCGTCGCTGTCCTGGACCTCGCGGCCGCTCTTACGCATCTGGCTGTAGAGTTCATTGCGCAGGATCGTGAACAGCCAGGCCTTCATATTCGTGCCCATCTCAAAATGATCCTGCTTGGCCCAGGCCTTCATGATGGTGTCCTGGACGAGATCGTCGGCACGATCATGCCGCCCGATGAGCGATATTGCGAAGGCGCGGAGACTTGGGAGGGCCGCCAGCAGTTCCCGCTTGAAGCTGGGTTGCGCTTTATCTTCCATGCGCACGATCCTATTCGGCCATCTTGGCAGAAGCCATCATTTCGGCATGGTCGAGCTTTTCGAGAAGATCGAGAAAACGATCGGGGATCGCCTCCCCTTGCGCAGAGGCATACAGCGACCGCAGCCTGACGCCGATCTGATTGTTCGGGTCCAGTATATCGCTTGCCCGCAGCTCCAGCTTGCGCTGGTCGGCTGCTTCTTTCTTGCGTGTAATCATCAATTCGTCTTCTCGCCGGTTGTCTGTTGGGGCGTGCATGGGATCGATCACGATTTCAACCATCGACACCGACCCTCCGATTGTCGATGTCGCTGGCATCTTTTGTTGCATGGGTCAAAACGCTACGCCCTTTCCTCGTCGGCTGGAATAATGCGGCGCGACAAAAAAAGTTCCTGCCATTCCGGAACTTTTTTATCAAAGTGACGTTTACCGCTCATTGAAGCCAATGACCGGCCTGCATACGGGAGCCCTTAATGACACTTTCCACTCGAATTGCGCCGCACCTTCCTTATCTGCGCCGCTATTCCCGCGCCCTTACCGGCACTCAGACTTCCGGCGACGCGTATGTCGCCGCCGTTCTCGAAGCCATCATCGCCGATCTCACGATTTTCCCGGATACGGCGAATGACCGGGTGGCACTCTACAAACTGTTTACGCAATTGTTTGGTTCCACCGCAGTCCAGATTCCAGAACCCACCTCGCCCTATGCCTGGGAACAGCGCGCCACGCTCAACCTTTCCAAGGTTTCGCCAGGCGCCCGTCAAGCCTTCCTGCTCGCCTCCGTAGAGAATTTCCGCGTCGCCGAGATCGGCGAAATCCTGGAACTCGACGAACAGGATGTCATGCGTCTGCTCGACATGGCCTCGCAGGAGATTTCCCGTCAGGTCGCAACCGACATCATGATCATCGAGGACGAACCGCTGATCGCCATGGATATCGAGCAAATGGTCGAAAGCCTCGGCCATCGCGTCACCGGCATTGCCCGCACGCACGCCGAGGCCGTTGCGCTCTACAACAAAACCAAGCCGAGCATGGTTTTGGCCGACATCCAGCTGGCCGACGGCAGCTCCGGCATCGACGCTGTCAACGACATCCTCAAGACGTCTAGCGTGCCGGTGATCTTCATCACCGCTTTCCCGGAAAGGCTTTTGACCGGCGAGCGGCCCGAACCGACATTCCTCGTCACCAAGCCCTTCAATCCAGACATGGTCAAGGCATTGATCAGCCAAGCTCTTTTCTTCAACGAATCGACCAGAGTGGCTGCCTGAGACGCAATTTTCCGGCCTTCGGAACCAAATCGCCAAAACAGGCGTTCCGGTGTTACCGGGACGCTCCGGTGGCTTTAACGGTTTTTGCAGCGCTTTGTTCTAGAGTTGACCGGCGGCGTCTCTAAGGGCGCGTCCTTCAGCGACGTTCAAGATGTCACAAGGAAAGGCGGCCGAGTGAATACGACTGAACCATTGTCCGGCATGCCTTTTACCTTCGAAAGCAAAGCCGCAATGATGGAACGCGCGCTCGGCAGCGCCGGGATTTCAATCCTCTGTCAGGATGCCCGGCTTTCAATCTTCTACGCCGAAAATCTGCCGCCGCATTTCGCGGCGCTCTTCATGCCGGGCGGCGGCGATGCTGCCCTCTTTGGCGACGCGCACGGCCGGTATCTGACGGCACTAAAACACAAAGTGCTGGAAACCGGTATCCCCAACAATGCCGAGGTCGAGATCGAAGTCGACGGCGAAATGCGCAATTATGAGCTGAAGATCCAGCGCACCGGCGAACGCGGCACACATGGACTTCTGTCGGTAATGGCTGAAGTCACCGAAAGCCGACATCGTGAAAAAGTGCTGAAATCGCTGCTGCGCGAACTCTCGCACCGCTCGAAGAACCTTCTCGCCATCATCCAGGGCATCGCCACCCAGACGGCGCGCAACACGCTCTCTCTCGACAGCTTCCTCCTCAAGTTTCGCGGACGGCTGCAATCGCTTTCCAATTCGCAGGATCTGATTACAGACTCGAGCTGGCGCGGCGCCTATCTCTTCGAACTTGCCGAAAAGCAATTCGCCCCCTACTGGCCGGAAACGGCCGGCTCCATGCCGATCTACGGCATCAACGCCCATCTGACGCCGAATGCCGCCGTGCATCTCGGGCTCGCCCTCCATGAACTCATCGTCAACTCCGCCTCCTACGGCGCGATTTCCGGTGGCGCCGCTTCGATCACGTTGAATTGCCGCGACGCCATGATCGGCGACAGGAAGGCGATCGAAATAACCTGGGTAGAGGTGCTGCAGAACCAGTTGGAAATCCACGAATTCAGCGACAACAGCTTCGGCCGCACCGTGCTGGAGCGTGTCGTGCCCTCGTCGGTCAACGGCAGGGCGGAGCTGAGCCTCGTGCCCGGCCGCATCGAATATCGCCTGACCATTCCGGAAAGCGAATTCGAAATCTTTAAGCGCCTGTGAAAGCAAACCAGAAAACAAACCGTCGCAAACGGAAAAACAGCCGGTGCGAGGGCGGCGCACCAGCTGTCTTCACTCACCGGGAGGGGACCGTGAGTACGTCCGGATGGTGGGTTGGGGGCGCGCATGTTGGGTCGATGCGGTCACCATCCAGATATCGCAATAACGACGACATCCAACATTGGTTCCCTCCACCAACAAAAAAATCCGACTTTTTCGAATCTTTTTTGGAAGTCCTGACGCTGACACACGTCCCACCATTTCACCGATATCGACCAGTGAAAATCAGTGAAAGGAAACAGATAGTTATCTAGGGATAAACAACAGAACGCTCTCAAAATTTTACCGTTTGATAAATTTTTAAACCTGAGTTACGCTTTCCCTCACAGGCCGTTTACCAATAATGAGGGAACTTCAATGGAACGACTGGAAACGGGGATTCATGCCGGCCGGCTTTCGCCCGCCGAGTATGAGGCTAATTTTTCCGATCTTCATCCGCGCCTCGACAATCATGAGGCGCTGGTCGCCGCCGACCGCTGTTATTTCTGTTACGACGCGCCGTGCATGACGGCCTGTCCGACCTCGATCGATATTCCGCTGTTCATCCGGCAGATTTCGACCGGCAATCCGATCGGCTCGGCCAAGACGATCTTCGATCAGAACATCCTCGGCGGCATGTGCGCTCGCGTCTGTCCCACCGAAGAGCTTTGCGAACAGGCCTGTGTGCGCAACACGGCAGAAGAACGCCCCGTCGAGATCGGCCGGCTGCAGCGTTATGCGACCGATGCCGCCATACAGGCCGGCAGGCAGTTCTACGCCAGGGCCGAAGCATCAGGAAAGACGATCGCCGTCGTCGGCGCAGGCCCAGCCGGCCTTGCCGCCGCCCATCGTCTGGCCGTGAAGGGCCACTCCGTCGTCATCTATGACGCCAGGGAAAAATCCGGCGGCCTCAACGAATACGGCATCGCCACCTATAAGACGGTCGATGATTTCGCCCAGCAGGAAGTCGACTACATCATCTCGATCGGCGGCATCGAAGTTCGCCAAGGCGCTCTTCTCGGCCGCGATTTTTCGCTCTCCGATCTGCAGGCGCGGTATGACGCCGTCTTTCTCGGTATCGGCCTTGCCGGCGTCAACGCCCTGCGCATCGACGGCGAGAACCTTGCAGGCGTCGACGACGCTGTCGATTTCATCGCGGCACTCCGCCAAGCCGAAGAAAAGAACGAAATAGCTATCGGCCGCCGGGTCGTCGTCCTCGGCGGCGGCATGACGGCGATCGACGCTGCCGTTCAGGCAAAGTTGCTCGGCGCCGAGGAGGTGACGATCTGTTACCGCCGCGGCAAGGAGCACATGAACGCGTCGGAATTCGAGCAGGATCTGGCAAGCTCCAAGGGCGTCATCATCCGTCACTGGCTGGCGCCGAAATCGATCCTGTCACAGGACGGCAAGGTTGCCGCCATCGAGGTGGAATATACGAGGGTTCTTGACGGCCGCCTCATCGGCACCGGCGAGACCGGCGTGATCGCCGCCGACCAGATTTTCAAGGCGATCGGCCAGAACTTTGACGCCTCGGGCCTCGGTTCGCTGCGCATGGAATCCGGCCGCATCGCCGTCGATGTCGAAGGCCACACCTCGCTCGATGGCGTCTGGGCCGGCGGCGACTGCGTCTTCGGCGGCGACGATCTCACGGTTTCCGCCGTCGCCCATGGTCGCGACGCAGCTGAATCCATCCATCGCACCCTGTCTGCTGCAGCCGCTCCGGCTGTCGCGGTTGCTTGAAGGGGAGAATGAACAATGGCTGATCTCCGCAATAATTTCGTCGGCATCAAGTCTCCGAACCCGTTCTGGCTGGCGTCCGCGCCGCCAACCGACAAGGCCTATAACGTCGAGCGCGCCTTCAAGGCAGGCTGGGGCGGTGTGGTCTGGAAGACGCTGGGCGAGGAAGGCCCGCCCGTCGTCAACGTCAACGGCCCGCGCTACGGCGCGATCTGGGGCGCCGACCGCCGCCTGCTTGGTCTGAACAATATCGAACTCATCACCGACCGCGACCTCTATACCAACCTCAGGGAAATGAAGCAGGTCAAGATGAATTGGCCCGATCGGGCGCTGATTGCTTCGATCATGGTGCCCTGCGAGGAAGAGGCCTGGAAGTCGATCCTGCCCTTGGTCGAGGAAACCGGCGCCGACGGTATCGAGCTCAATTTCGGCTGTCCGCACGGCATGTCGGAGCGCGGCATGGGCTCCGCCGTCGGCCAGGTGCCGGAATACATCGAAATGGTCGTACGCTGGTGCAAGCAGTACACCCGCATGCCGGTCATCACCAAGCTGACGCCGAACATCACCGATGTCCGCCGTCCTGCCCGCGCTGCCAAGGCCGGCGGCACCGATGCCGTCTCGCTGATCAACACGATCAATTCGATCGTCTCCGTCGATCTCGACAACTTCGCCCCGAACCCGACCGTCGGCGGCAAGGGCAGCCACGGCGGTTATTGCGGCCCGGCCGTCAAGCCGATCGCGCTCAACATGGTGGCCGAGATTGCCCGTGATCCCGAAACCTACGGCCTGCCGATCTCAGGCATCGGCGGCATCACCACCTGGCGGGACGCCGCCGAATTCCTCGTCCTCGGCGCCGGCAACGTTCAGGTCTGCACGGCAGCGATGACCTATGGCTTCAAGATCGTGCAGGAGATGATCACGGGCCTCTCCGACTGGATGGACGAAAAGGGCCATCGCAGCCTCGACGACATCACCGGCCGCGCCGTGCCCAACGTCACCGACTGGCAATATCTGAACCTCAACTATATCGCCAAGGCGAGGATCGATCAGGATGCCTGCATCAAATGCGGCCGCTGCTACATCGCCTGTGAGGACACTTCGCATCAGGCGATCACCAACTTCGTCGACGGCGTTCGCCATTTCGAGGTGATGGACGAGGAATGCGTCGGCTGCAATCTCTGCGTCAGCGTCTGCCCGGTGGAGAACTGCATCACCCTGGAACAGCTTCCCGCCGGCACCCTCGACAAGCGCACCGGCCGCATCGTCGACCCGAACTACGCCAACTGGACGACGCACCCGAACAACCCGATGGCGCGTCAGGCGGCGGAGTAACGATCTGCGACGCCGCGGAAACAATGATCCGCGGCGTTGGATCTCGCCGGCAACGTTCGCAGCGTCAGGCCCTCTATCCGCCAAATGACTTCCGATAGGCATGCGGGCTCGTGCCCAGCCGTTTGCGGAAATGGTGGCGCATTGTCGCCAGCGTGCCGAAGCCGCTGGTGGCAGCGATATCATCGAGCGATACCGCAAGCTCCCTTTCGAGAAGGTCGCGCGCATGCCGCATCCGCTCCTTCAGCAGCCATTCGCCGACACTGAGACCCGTTGTCGCTTCGAAGCGCCGTTGAAAAGTACGCATGCTCATGCCTGCTCTTTTGGCAAGCAGGCTGATCGGCTGCTCCTCGGAAAGGCTTTGGCGCATCCATTCAATCAGTGGCCCGAGGCGAATGCCCTCGCGTTCCTGCGGAACCGGCGCGTGGATGAACTGCGCCTGTCCGCCTTCGCGGTGCGGCGGCACGACGAGGCGGCGGGCGACGCTGTTTGCGGCCGCCGCGCCGAAATCGCCGCGCACCACATGCAGGCAAAGATCGATGCCGGCAGCACTGCCCGCCGCCGTCAGCAGGCTGCCTTCATCGATGTAGAGAACGTCGGGATCGAGGGCGATGTCCGGATAACGGGCGGCGATCGAGGCGACATAGCGCCAATGTGTCGTCGCCCTGCGGTTGGCGAGCAGCCCCGATCCGGCAAGAACCGCAACGCCGGAGCAGAGTGACATGATGCGCGCGCCGCGTTGACGCGCCGCCTTGAGCGCTGCGGCGAGCGGCGCCGGCACCGGCGCATCGATCGCCCGCCAGCCGGGCACGACGATCAGATCCGCCTCGTCGAGCACCTCCAGCCCCTTGTCGACCGCGACCGTCAGCCCTCCGGCGGCGTGAAGCGGCCCCGGTTCGATGCCGCAGACCGAGAAGCGATACCAGTCTTCGCCCATCTCCGGGCGCGGCAGGCCGAAGACTTCGTAGGCGATGCCGAACTCGAAGGTGCAGAGCCCGTCATAGGCAAGGGCTGCGACCAATGGTCCTTTCGTCTGCGGCAGTGATGAGTTTGGCATGATCTTTACGCTGTCGGTCGTTATGGCCAGTTTCGCAAAGTTCTAGCATCGGCGATACCAGGCGACAATTGCACCATGAAAGGAAAAACGATGCCAAGCCCCGTTGCCGAAATGCCTGCCGCAGCCCCCGATACTGCCGCCGCCCACTATGCCGCCAAGCTCGCCTTCGAAACCGACTGCTCGGATGTCCACGCCGCCTTTGCCGGCGCCAAGGTCGATTTCATTCTTCTCGACGTCCGCTCGCCGGCACTGTTTGCGCAGGCCCATGTACCGGGCGCGATCAACCTGCCGCACGGCAAGATGACCGCGCACCGCATGTCGGAATGGTCGGGGGATACCCTGTTCGTCGTCTATTGCGCCGGTCCTCACTGCAACGGCGCCGACAAGGCCGCCTTCCGTCTCGCCAATCTCGGCCTCCATGCCAAGCTGATGGTCGGCGGCATGACCGGCTGGGCCGACGAGGGCTTTATCTTCGAAAGCGCAGCCATCGCCGCCGCATAGCAGAACGCTCCCCTCACGGTGCGAGGGGAGCACATGTCTCAGAACTCGATAACGACCTTGCCGAACGGGCCGCGATAGAGATGATCGAGCGCCTGCGGCAGGTCCTCGAAAGCATAACGTCTGTCGATCACAGGCTTCAGCCCCGTCTGGTCGACGGCGCGCACCAGATCCTCCAACCCCCGGCGGTGGCCGACCGAAATTCCCTGCACGACGGGCGCCTTGAGAAGCAAGGGCGCAGCAGGCGCCGAGACTTCAAAGCCCTCGAACACGCCAATCACCGAAATCCGGCCGTTGACCGCCACGGCCTCCAGCGCCCGGCCGAGATGCGGCCCACCGACGATTTCCAGCACGTGGTCAGCGCCATAATCGCCGGTCAGTTGATAGAGCTGCTCCACCCAGTCGCGCTCCTGGCGGTTGATCAGATGATCGGCCCCGAGCGCCGATGCACGTTCGAGCTTTTCGCTGCTGCCTGATGTGATGAAGACTTCGGCGCCATGCGCCTTGGCAATCTGCAGGCCGAAAAGTGCAACCCCGCCGGTTCCCTGCACCAGCACCTTGTCGCCGGCCTTGAGCTTGCCGCATTCGATGAGCGCAAACCACGCCGTCAGCCCGGCGCAGGGCAGCGTACTTGCTTCAGCCGCATCGAGTGTATCAGGCGCAAGCGCGAACCATTCCTCGGAAAGCACCATGTGCTCGGAAAGTACCCCAGAATAAAAGCCGCCGCGCGTCTGATAATGTGGATTGCGGGCAGTTCCAGGCCCGCGTCCATCGATCCAGTCCGGGTTAAAGGTGGAGATCACCCGATCGCCGGGTTTGAAGCGCGTGACATCAGGCCCGACGGCATCGACTACGCCTGCCATGTCCGAGGCCGGCACGAAGGGGAACTGCAATGGCAGGCCCATGCCGCTATCAAGCACCAGCCTGTCGCGGAAATTGAGGGAGACGGCCTGCGTCCGCACCCGGATCATCGTGCCTGACACCTCAGGAATTCTGCCTTCGCCGATCTTCAGATTGGCCTCCGGGCCGATGGCATCGGTCTGCCATTGCCTTGTCGTCTGCATCTTTCTGCTCCTTCTCAATAGGCGGAGCAGCAGATATATCGTTGAATATTCCTCTCTAGTTGAGATATTAAATCGCCAGAATGGTGCCATTGAGGAAACAAAGATGGAGCAGTTGAAGGGAATTTCGATCTTTGTCGAGACGGTCGAGGCCGGTGGTTTCTCGGCCGCGGCCGAGCGACTCCATCTCACTCGCTCGGCGGTCAGCAAGACGATTGCAAGGCTCGAAGAGCGGCTCGGCGTCCGGCTCTTCAACCGCACGACCCGTGCCCAAAACCTGACCGACGAAGGCCGGTTCTTCTACGAGCGTTGCCTGAGAGCCGTCGAGGAAATCCGCATCGGCGAGGCCCAGCTTGAATCGGGCAAGCGCGAAGTCCGCGGCAGACTGCGTGTATCGATGCCGGCGCTTTTCGGGCGCCATTGTGCCGCTCCGATCCTGACCCGCCTGCTCGACGACCATCCGAATCTCGAACTCGACTTCTCCTTCAGCGACCGCGTCGTCGATCTTCTGGAGGACGGCTTCGACCTTGCCGTGCGCAACGGTCCGCTGAAGGACAATCCCGACCTGATGACGCGGGCGATCGCCCGACAGCCCATGACCGTCTGCGCTTCGCCCGCCTATCTGGAAAAATACGGGGTGCCACAAACGCTGGACGATATCGCTCATCACCAGGGCATCGTCTATCGCCGCGGCGACAACGACAAAGCCTGGACCTTTCCGGCAGCGGCAGGGCCCGCACGCGAAGTTCTGCCGAAATCGCGGCTGCGGCTTGACGATCTCGCCTCGATAGCCGACGCGGCGGTAAAAGGGCGCGGGCTAGCCTGGCTCACGTGCTGGCTGGTGCGCGACAGGGTCTTGTCGGGCGAACTCGTGCGGGTTCTGACCGATAGACCGCCGAGCGTCTTCGAAGCCTACGCCGTCTGGCCGAGATCGCCCGTGATGTTGCCAAAGGTGCGCCTTGCCATCGATATGTTGGCAGCAGATCTGCCGCGCCTGATGGGTTGAGGTTGCTCTCTGGCAGTCTCGTCCGGCTGCGCCTTAAAAATCCGACGGAGGCGAACAACGAGCTGCAAAAAGGAGCGGAAGCCCATGTTTTTCTATGGGTTTCCCTGGAAATACCGGGATGCTGCAATATATCGCTAATTTGCCATCACGCATGAACGGCATCCAATGCCATTTACTTAGAACACGGTCCGCATGTCACTTCGCAGCGTGCTGCGCGCACAAACAGCAGATTGCCACGCCGAGGTCGACAAGCTTTTCGGCACGTTCGATCTCTCCAATAGACAGCAATATAGAACATTCTTGCGTGCACATGCCAGGGTCGTACCGGCGGCCGAAGAGGCCCTCGAGGATGCAGGAATTGCCCGCCTGCTGCCCGACTGGCCGGAACGACGGCGCACGCAACTACTGCTCGCCGATATCCGGGAGCTCGGCGATTCGTTGCCCCCGCCTCTTCCGCCGCCGGCATTGTCCTGCGAGGCAGCGCTCTGGGGCGCCCTCTACGTGCTTGAAGGCTCCAAACTCGGCGGCGCCCTGCTTGCCAAGTCCGTGCCCGATCACCTGCCAAGCAGCTACCTGCGCCTTCAAGGCCCGAAGGGCGCCATGAGGAGCTTCATGGATCGTCTCGATGCCAGCGATCTAGACGATCCGGCCGCTGCCATTTCCGCGGCCCGCAGCATCTTCGACCTCTTCCTCAAAGCCGGGCAACTCGAACTGGAAGCCGTCCCATGAGCGGTACGTTTGAACCCGTCGATCTCACCAATTGCGACCGTGAGCCCATCCACCAGCTTGGATCGGTTCAACCCTTCGGCTTTCTGTTGGCGATATCCTCGGACTGGATTGTCACGCGCGCTTCGGAAAATCTGATGGAGTTCCTCGGAATTGCGCAGGCCGACGCGCTCGGCTGCCCTGTCACCTCGCTGATCACGCCTGAGGCACTCCACACGATCCGCAACAAGCTGACCACGCTGCGCGGTTCCGATGTCGTCGAGCGCATTTTCGGGCTCGCTCTGATGCCCGATCAAAACCGGTTCGACGTTGCCGTGCACCTGAACGAAGGTCAGGTGATCATCGAAGGCGAGCGCTGCCAGGAAGACAGACGAGACTCCCCTTCGCTCTCCATGCGCAGCATGATGTCCCGCCTCGATCACACGGAAACGATGGAGGCTTTCTTTCGCGAGGGGGCAAGGCAGGCGCGCGCTTTGACCGGGTTCGATCGGGTCATGGTCTATCGCTTCGACGACGGCGGTTCCGGCGAGGTGGTGACGGAAGCTGCCCGGGCTGGCATCGGTTCGTTCCTCGGGCTGCACTATCCGGCTTCCGACATCCCGGTGCAGGCGCGCGCGCTTTATCTGCGCAACCTGTTCCGCATGATTGCCGATGTCGACGCCGTCCCCGTGCCGGTCCTCCCGCAACTCGACGAGTACGGACAGCCGCTCGATCTCTCCATGTCGGTCCTGCGTTCGGTCTCGCCAATCCACATTGAATATCTGAAAAATATGGGCGTCGGCGCGTCGCTCTCCATATCGATCGTCGTCGACGGTAAGCTCTGGGGCCTGTTTGCCTGCCATCACTACGGCCCACGTCTTCCCTCGGCGCAAAGCCGATCCACCGCCGAACTTTTCGGCCAGATGTTTGCTTCGCGCCTTGAAAGTCGCGAACGGCGCCTCGCTCTTGACTACGAGACCAAGGCGCGTCGCATCGCCGATCGGCTTCTCACCTCCGTCGCAGACAATGCCAGCCTGCTCGATGATCCCGCCTGGTTGATCGAGGCGCTCGCCGACGCCATTCCCGCCGATGGCATCGGCGTCTGGATCAACGGCCGGCTGGCACTGGCTGGCATCGGGCCGGATGAGAAGAGCTTCGCAGCCCTCGTCCGCCACCTCAACCGAAATGCCGCCGGCCGCATCTATGCCGTCGACAGGCTGGCTGAGACCTATCCCGATCTCGAGCTCGACGATGCGGTGGCCGGCATGCTCGCCATCCCGATCTCGCGTTCGCCGCGCGACTATGTCGTGCTTTTCCGCCAGGAGCGGGTGCGCACCGTCCGCTGGGCTGGCGACCCGCACAAGCCGGTGGAATATGGTCCGAACGGTCCGCGGCTGACGCCGCGCAAGAGTTTCGAGGCCTGGTCTGAACTGGTGCGCGGTCGCTCGCTCCCCTTTACCGCGGCCGAGCGCCGCGTCGCCGAAACGATCCGCGTCACGTTGATCGAGGTGGTACTGCGTCTCACCGACGAGGCCAGCATGGCGCGCCAGACTGCAAACGAGCGCCAGGAACTGCTGATCGCCGAGCTGAACCACCGCGTCCGCAACATATTGAGCCTCATCACCGGGATCATCCGGCAATCGCAGGGGACCTCGGTCAGCGTTGACGACTACATTCGCCAGATCGAGGGCCGCGTCCAGTCGCTCGCGCGTGCCCATGACCAGATCACCCGCGATCATTGGGCGCCCGCTTCGCTGCGCCAATTGCTGCTGGCAGAGACCGCTGCCTATCTCGGGAAAAATGCGCAACGCATCCAGATGAGCGGCGAGGACGTGCTCTTGGAACCGCAGGCCTTTTCCACCGCCGCCCTGGTTTTCCACGAGTTGATGACCAACAGCGCCAAATATGGCAGCCTTTCCGGCACCGGCAGCGGTACCGTCCAACTCGGCTGGCACTGCGACGACGACGGCAATCTGCGCATTGCCTGGCGCGAAAAGGATGGTCCGCCCGTTGTCGAACCCAAACGCCATGGCTTCGGTTCAACGATCATCCGTCGTTCGGTTCCCTATGACCTCAGCGGCAAGGCCGAGGTCCGCTACGTCAAAGACGGGGTCGAAGCGGATTTCTGTATTCCGGCACGATATGTCGTCAAAGCGACGAGCGAACGGTTAGATTCGGCTCCGGATGGCGCGGCCGACCGCAAGACAATCCCCGACGATCATCAGCCGCTCTCGGGCCTGAAGGTGCTGCTGGTGGAAAACAATCTGATCATCGCCATGGATGGGGAAGACATCCTACGCCGACTGGGCGCCGACGTAGCAACGGCGCCAAGTGTCGCTGAGGCGATGGAAATCCTCGCCGGCCAGTCGTTTGATCTGGCGCTTCTCGATGTCAATCTCGGGGATGAGACGAGTTTCGGCATTGCCGACCGACTGGCAGCAGACGGCGTGCCCTTCGTTTTTGCCACAGGCTACGGGGAAGGCATCGCCCAGGCGAACAGCCATTCTGGCGCGCCCGTGTTGCAGAAGCCCTATACGATGGAAGGCGTGACGGACACCCTGGTCCGGGTGCCGCTGCGCAAAAGGCAATAAACCTCAGGCTTCGGAGCGACCCGGTCGCAGCCCGCCGATAAAGAGCTGTTCCAGAAACCGCGCCGCATCCTCGAAGCGTCCCTCGCCGGAATGTTCCTGCCCGAGCACGGCACGCACCTGGACGTCGAAATCCGCATAGTGCTGCGTCGTCGACCAGATGGAAAAGATCAGGTGGTAAGGATCGCATTTGGCGATCTTGCCTGATTTCGCCCAGGCGCGGATCACCTCCGCCTTCTCGTCGACCAGTTCCTTCAGCGGCCCCTTCAACTCGTCTTCGATATGCGGCGCCCCCTGTAGCACCTCATTGGCGAAGAGCCGGCTCTCGCGGGGAAAATCGCGCGCCATCTCCAGCTTGCGTCTTATATAGCTGCGGATCTCCTCCTCCGGATTGCCCTCGGCATCGAAGGCGCGTAGCGGCTCCAGCCAGGTGTAGAGCACCCGGTCGATCAGCGCCCGGTGCATCGCTTCCTTGGTGCGGAAATAATAGAGCAGGTTGGGTTTCGACATCCCGGCCACTTCGGCGATCTGGTCGATGGTCGAGCCGCGGAAGCCGCTTGCCGAAAACACGTCGAGCGCTGCCTCCAGGATCTGCTCTTCCTTCTCCTCCTGGATCCGCGTTCGTCTGAGGGTTTTCGCTGCTCTCGGTATGGTCACAGGCTGTCGTTTCCCCTTGAAATTCAACTTCTTCGCTCAAGATTAAGCTGGAGGACGACCCTGCCGCTTTCTTGAGCAACTGCCCGTATTTTTATCGGCAATTTTCGTGATTTTCGTCTTGAGCCCGGCGGTGGAAGTTGTAATGTTTACCAATCGGTCAAATTATCCGCCAGATGAAAAACAAAGGCAACTGGCGATTTTCCGGCGCTCGACAAAACCAATAAGGGGGCGCAGGAAAGGACCACGGGAACAGGCGGGCATGCCACTTCGCATGGCTGCCGCAAACAGGTGAGGGCTTGAAGAATGGTGGCAGCACCAGGCGAAAACATGCGCGTCAATGGCGACCGTCTCTGGGACAGTCTCATGGACATGGCGAAGATCGGCCCCGGCATTGCAGGCGGCAACAATCGTCAGACGCTGACGGACGCCGATGCTGAAGGCCGCAGCCTCTTCAAGACATGGTGCGACGAGGCCGGCCTGACCATGGGCGTCGACCGCATGGGAACGATGTTCGCGACGCGGCCCGGCACCGATCCCGATGCCCTGCCCGTCTATGTCGGTTCGCATCTCGACACCCAGCCGACCGGCGGCAAATATGACGGTGTGCTCGGCGTGCTTGCAGCTCTCGAAGTCGTGCGCACCATGAACGATCTCGGCATCAAGACCAAACATCCTGTTGTCGTGACCAACTGGACCAACGAAGAAGGCGCGCGTTTTGCCCCTGCCATGCTGGCCTCAGGCGTCTTCGCCGGCGTGCACAGCCTGGATTTTGCCTATAATCGCAAGGATCCCGAGGGCAATCTGTTCGGCGACGAGTTGAAGCGCGTCGGCTGGATTGGCGACGAAGAGGTCGGCGCCCGCAAGATGCACGCCTATTTCGAATATCACATCGAGCAGGGACCGATCCTCGAAGCCGAGGAAAAACAGATCGGCGTCGTCACCCATTGCCAGGGCCTGTGGTGGCTGGAATTCACGCTGACCGGCAAGGAGGCCCATACCGGCTCGACGCCGATGAACCTGCGCGTCAATGCCGGTCTCGCCATGGCCCGTATCCTGGAAATGGTTCAGGGCGTGGCAATGGGCGAGCAGCCCGGCGCCGTCGGTGGTGTCGGCCAGGTGTTCTTCTCCCCGAACTCGCGCAACGTGCTGCCCGGCAAGGTGGTCTTCACCGTCGACATCCGCTCGCCCGACAAGGCCAAGCTTGATCGCATGCGCGCAAAGATCGAAGCGGAAGCGCCTGACATTTGCGATGCTCTGGGTGTCGGCTGTTCCATCGAGGCGATCGGCCACTTCGAGCCGATCACCTTCGACGAAAAGCTCGTCGCCTCGGTTCGCGCAGCCGCCGAGCGCCTTGGCTACAGCCATATGAACCTCATCTCCGGCGCCGGCCACGACGCCTGCTGGGCCGCCAAGGTCGCGCCCGCGACGATGGTCATGTGCCCCTGCGTCGGCGGGCTCTCGCACAACGAGGCGGAGGAGATTTCCAAGGAATGGGCGACGGCGGGCGCCGACGTGCTGTTCCATGCGGTGGTGGAGACGGCGGAGATCGTGGTGTGATGGCGCCAGACCAGCCAGCAACTTATCTCGATTATGCTGACGCTTTTAAGTTCTATAACCAGCGAACTGCAGACGACCTTGCATGGGCCAATGCCAATGTGACGCCGGTGAACGAAGGTCCGTGGGGCGACGTCCCTGCCGCGCAAATTTACTATATTGGCATCGACCTAGCAGGCGAGCGAATCAGGCTTCCGCAATTATCGAGCTTCTGGCGATATAAACCTACTGCTGTTCAACTGGCCGATTCAGATGACCGCGACCCACATACGCCCCATCGAACCTATTATGTGTTCGGGCGTGGGTCGAGCGTCGTTCGGATCGAACTCGGCCCTTCCATGCCCGGCATATTGATCGAACGCCCCAAAGGCAGCCAACCCGTACAGTCAACCGGGCTGATCGACGGCAAGGATTTCTACTTTCGCGAAAGCGATGGTTCTTGGTCAATGTCAGTCGGCGGCACTGATGTCGTTGACCAGCCCGACTGGTATTGTGAGGAAGAGCATGACACGCCCGATGAGCTGAGTGAGGAGGCCATCTACGGCCTTATCGCCAAGGGCGCAGCACTCCTGCGAAGTGGTACGCCCACGATGGCAGTTGAGCAGTAACAACAACAGACCGCAGGGAGAAGGAATAGCAGCCATGACCACAGTCATCAAAAACGGCACCATCGTCACGGCCGACCTCACCTACAAGGCGGACGTCAAGATTGACGGCGGCAAGATCGTCGAGATCGGCCCGGGCCTCTCGGGCGACGAGACGCTGGATGCGACGGGCTGTTACATCATGCCCGGCGGCATCGATCCGCACACCCATCTCGAAATGCCCTTCATGGGCACCTATTCCTCCGACGATTTCGAGAGCGGCACGCGTGCGGCCCTTTCCGGCGGCACCACCATGGTTGTCGATTTTGCCCTTCCCGCCCCCGGCCAGTCGCTGCTGGAAGCGCTGACAATGTGGGACAACAAGTCGACGCGGGCCAATTGCGACTATTCCTTCCACATGGCGGTCACCTGGTGGAGCGAGCAGGTGTTCAAGGAGATGGAGACCATCGTCCGCGACAAGGGCATCAACACCTTCAAGCACTTCATGGCTTACAAGGGCGCGCTGATGGTTGACGATGACGAGATGTTCGCCTCCTTCCAGCGCTGCGCCGAACTCGGCGCCCTTCCCTTGGTGCACGCCGAAAACGGCGACGTCGTCGCCTCGATGTCGGCAAAGCTGCTGGCAGAAGGCAATAACGGGCCCGAGGCGCATGCCTATTCCCGCCCGGCCGAAGTCGAGGGCGAGGCCACCAATCGCGCCATCATGATCGCCGACATGGCCGGCTGCCCGGTCTATATCGTCCATACCTCCTGCGAGCAGGCGCACGAAGCGATCCGACGCGCCCGCCAAAAGGGCATGCGCGTCTACGGCGAACCGCTGATCCAGCACCTGACGCTCGACGAGAGCGAATATTCCAATCCTGACTGGGACCACGCCGCCCGCCGTGTCATGTCGCCGCCCTTCCGCAACAAGCAGCATCAGGACTCGCTCTGGGCCGGGCTTGCCTCCGGCTCGCTGCAGGTGGTCGCCACCGACCATTGCGCCTTCACCACTGCGCAGAAGCGTTTCGGTGTCGGGGATTTCACCAAGATCCCCAACGGTACCGGCGGTCTCGAAGACCGCATGCCGATGCTTTGGACACACGGCGTCAACACCGGCCGGCTGACGATGAACGAATTCGTCGCCGTCACCTCGACCAACATCGCCAAAATCCTCAACATCTATCCGAAGAAGGGCGCGATCCTTGTCGGCGCCGACGCCGACATCGTCGTCTGGGATCCAAAACGTTCCAAGACCATCTCGTCTAAGGCCCAGCAGTCGGCGATCGACTACAACGTCTTCGAAGGCAAGGAAGTGACCGGCCTGCCGCGCTACACGCTGACGCGCGGGATCGTCGCGATCGAGGAAAGCACCATCAAAACCCAGGAGGGTCACGGCGAATTCGTCAGGCGCGAGCCGGTGACAGCGGTCAGCAAGGCACTTTCCCAGTGGAAGGATATCACCGCGCCGCGCAAGGTGACGCGCAACGGCATCCCGGCGAGCGGCGTCTGACGATGGTGCGCAACAAGACGCCCATCAACCGGAGACCGCTGCCTCCATGCGCATGACCTCAGGCCGGCACCAATCCATCCAGCTCCGGCAGAAGCACGACGCTTTCCTGCTCGTTGGGGTCGGTGCGGGCGATGATCGCCGTGCACGGCGTGCTGCTGAGGTTTGCCGGCAGGTGCGGCACGCCGGCCGGGATATAGAAGAGTTCACCGGCATGAACGATGACATGATGCTCGAGTTCGTCTCCGTACCAGGTATGCGCCTCGCCGGAGAGCATGTAGATCGCCGTCTCGTGCGCCTCGTGCAGATGCGCCTTGGCGCGCACGCCCGGCGGGATCGTCAGCAGGTGCATGCAGATGCCTTTGGCGCCGACCGTCTCGGCCGCGACCCCTTCGAAGTAGCTGAGCCCCTGCTTGCCGTCATAGGCATGGTTGGGCCGAACGATGTGGCAGGTGGGCTTTGATGTCGCGTCCATTCTCTTCCTCCATGAAATGTGCCGCCGGCAGGGCCTGCGGCGATGGTAACATGCAAACCGCGTCCCCGCGGCGAAAACAAGAACGGTCGCATTGATGCAAGCACCCTCCGTCGTATCCGCCAAGGATCTCTGTCTCACCTACCAGGCAAATGACGGCCCGGTGCGTGCGCTGAGCGATGTCAATCTCGATGTCCGCAAGGGCGATTTCGTCTCTTTCATCGGCCCGTCCGGCTGCGGCAAGACCACCTTCCTGCGTGTCATCGCCGATCTCGAAAAGAGCACCTCGGGCGAGATTTCGATCAATGGCATGACGCCGGAGGAAGCCCGCAAAGCCCGCGCCTACGGCTATGTCTTCCAGGCGCCGGCGCTCTATCCCTGGCGCACTATCGAAAACAATATCGCCCTGCCGCTGGAGATCATGGGCTATTCCGGCGCCGACCGCGCAAGGCGCATCGCCGAAGCGCTTGATCTCGTCAGCCTGTCCGGCTTCGAGAAGAAATTTCCCTGGCAGCTTTCCGGCGGCATGCAGCAGCGCGCCTCGATCGCCCGCGCGCTCGCCTTCGACGCCGACCTCTTGTTGATGGACGAGCCCTTCGGCGCGCTGGACGAGATCGTCCGCGACCATCTAAACGAAGAGCTGCTGAAACTCTGGGCGCGCACCAACAAGACGATCTGCTTCGTCACCCACTCCATCCCCGAAGCGGTCTATCTCTCGACCAAGATCGTGGTCATGTCGCCGCGCCCGGGCCGCGTGACCGATGTGATCGACTCTACCCTGCCGGCCGAACGCCCACTCGACATCCGCGACACCCCTGAATTCCTGGAAATCGCCCATCGTGTCCGCGAGGGGCTGAGGACGGGACATAGCCATGAGGTTTAGGCCGTTGAGTTCGGGGGCCACCCCCCTCTGCCCTGCCGGGCATCTCCCCCACAAGGGGAGAGATCGGCAAGAGGAGAGGACGTCGGTCCTCACTGATTCCACGCTGGATCAGGGGCCTTTCGTTGTTTTGGGAAGCCGTTTCCACATATCGATCTCCCTCCTTGTGGGGGAGATGCCCGGCAGGGCAGAGGGGGGCGGCCGCGCATTCGACGCCAACAAATGGGGGCAGTCGCTGTGAAACCCGATACCTTCAAGGACAAGCTCGTCCCCGTCACCACCATCCTGCTGGCCCTCGTCGCTATCTGGTATGTCGCTGCCGTCCTGATGAACGCGCCGTTTCAGCGCGACATGGACAGCCGCGCCGGCGTCACGCCGACGACCCTGGAATTCATCGGCAAGACGCTGGCGCAGCCGAAGCCGATCCTGCCGGCGCCGCATCAGGTGGCGCAGAACGTCTACGAGAACACCGTCCTGCTCAGCCTTTCCAGCAATCGCAGCCTCGTCTATCACAGCTGGGTGACGCTCTCCTCGACCCTGCTCGGCTTCGGTTTCGGCATGCTGCTTGGCATCCTTCTTGCGGTGCTGATCGTGCACAACCGCGCCATGGACCGCTCGCTAATGCCCTGGCTGGTGGCGAGCCAGACCATACCGATCCTCGCCATCGCCCCGATGATCGTCATTATCTCCTACAATGTGCTGACCGGCGACAATGCGCTTGCGCATCTGTTGAACCTCGATTCCGACGCTTCCCGCCTCGTCTCCAAGGCGCTGATCTCCACCTATCTTTCTTTCTTCCCCGTCGCCGTCGGCATGGTGAAGGGCTTGCGTTCACCTGAAATCATGCATCTCGACCTAATGCGCACCTATTATGCCAGCCCGATGCAAACCTTCTGGAAACTGCGCGTTCCCGCCTCGATCCCGTTCCTGTTCACCTCGATGAAGGTGGCGATCGCCGCCAGCCTCGTCGGCGCCATCGTCGGCGAGCTGCCGACAGGCGCTGTCGCCGGCATCGGCTCCAAACTGCTTGCCGGCTCCTATTACAGCCAGACCATCGATATCTGGGCGGCCCTGGTCGCCGGATCGTTGCTGGCCGGCATCCTGGTCGCGATCGTCGGGGTTGCGGCGAAGATCGTCGATCGCGCGATGGGCGGGAGACCGGCATGAGACATCTGACCTTCTCCTGGCAGGGCACGGTGGCCCTCCTTCTCTGCCTCGTGTCGCTAATCACCTTTCCGCTTTTCGCCGAAGGCGCGGCACACCCCTTAACCGACGGTACGGCAAGCCTCATCTTCATCATTGTCGTCGCGGCTGCCCTGCTATCTTTTGCGCCGCAACCGCCGGCCTACCGCGCCACTGTGCTGTTCATCGGCGCGCATGGTGCCGCCTGGATGCTGCTTTCCGCACTTTCCGGCAACGAGGGTCTGGCGACAAGAGCCTTCTTCCTGCCGCTCTTTTCCTGCTGGCTGCTTGCGTGGCGATGCGTCACGGAGCTGTCGAAACTGCAGCCGGTCACTGCTTTCGGCAAATCTTCGCTCCAACTGCTGATCCCGGCGATCTTCGGCGCCTGGATCCTCATCCTTTGGGAAGCAGCAACGCGTGGCGCCGGCATCCCCTTCATCATCCTGCCGCCGCCGAGTGCCATCGGCATGCGCATCACGGCCTCCCTGCCGATCCTCGGTGCGGATGTCAGGCAGACGATCTTCAAGGCGGTGTTGATCGGTTACATCGTCGGCAACCTCAGCGGCTTTGTCGTCGCGGTGCTCGCCGACCGCATCACCTTCCTGCGCCGCGGCCTCCTGCCGATCGGCAACATGGTATCGGCCCTGCCGATCATCGGCGTCGCCCCTGTCATGGTCATGTGGTTCGGCTTCGACTGGCCGTCGAAGGCAGCGGTCGTCATCATCATGACCTTCTTCCCGATGCTGGTGAATACTGTCGCCGGCCTTGTCGCCTCCGGCAGCATGGAGCGCGATCTGATGCGCACCTATGCCTCGAGCGACTGGCAGACGCTGCTCAAGCTCAAGCTTCCGGCAGCCATGCCGTTCATTTTCAACGCACTGAAGATCAACTCGACGCTGGCGCTGATTGGTGCCATCGTTGCGGAATTCTTCGGAACGCCGATCGTCGGCATGGGCTTCCGCATCTCCACCGAGATCGGCCGTATGAATGTCGACATGGTCTGGGCGGAAATCGCCGTCGCGGCGCTGGCCGGCTCGATCTTTTATGGCATCATCGCCCTGACCGAACGGGCGGTGACGTTCTGGCATCCGTCTATCCGTGGTGGCTAGACGCGCCCGGGCTTTGGAACCGGCCCGGGCATAACTTCAGAGGGTAAGGATAAGAAAATGAGAAAGTTGATAGTTGCAATGATGGCGAGCGCGATGTCGCTGGCAGCAACCCATGCGATGGCCGCCGACAAGGTGGTTTTGCAGCTGAAATGGGTCACGCAGAGCCAGTTCGGCGGCTATTACGTCGCCAAGGACAAGGGCTTTTACAAGGAAGAAGGCCTCGACGTCGATATTAAGCCGGGCGGTCCCGATATCGCCCCGGAGCAGGTGATCGCCGGCGGCGGCGCCGATGTCATCGTCGACTGGATGGGCGGCGCGCTGGTTGCCCGCGAAAAGGGCGTTCCGCTCGTCAACATCGCCCAGCCCTATCAGAAGGCCGGCCTGGAAATGGTCTGCCGCAAGGATGGCCCGATCAAGACCGAAGCCGACTTCAAGGGCCACACGCTCGGCGTCTGGTTCTTCGGCAACGAATATCCCTTCTTCGCGTGGATGAACAAGCTCGGCCTGTCCACAGAAGGCGGCGCCAATGGCGTCACCGTGCTGAAGCAGAGCTTCGACGTGCAGCCGCTGGTCCAGAAGCAGGCCGACTGCATCTCCGTCATGACCTATAATGAATACTGGCAGGCGATCGATGCCGGCTTCAAGCCGGAAGAACTGACGGTCTTCAACTACACCGAGATGGGCAATGACCTTCTCGAAGACGGTCTCTATGCGATGGAAGACAAGCTGAAGGATCCGGCCTTCAAGGAAAAGATGGTCAAGTTCGTTCGCGCCTCGATGAAGGGCTGGAAATATGCGACCGAAAACCCCGACGAAGCCGCCGGGATCGTCATGGACAATGGCGGCCAGGACGACAACCACCAGAAGCGCATGATGGGCGAAGTCGCCAAGCTGGTCGGCGACAGCTCCGGCAAGCTGGACGAGGCACTCTATGCCCGCACCGCAAAGGCGCTACTCGACCAGAAGATCATCAGCAAGGAGCCCGCGGGCGCCTGGACGCACGACATTACCGACGCCGCTTCTAAGTAATCGCGGCAAGCAATGCAAAGCGAAACGCGCGGGATATCTCCGCGCGTTTCTTTTTTTTCGGCACCGATGAAAAAACGCCTTGCAACTGTCGCATTTGTCCGGCGTCAAACGTCATAAGGGAAGCAGGATCAATCATCGTCATGTTCACATAACCCTGCAGTGATTGATTCAGGTTCTGATGGTAACTATCATCGCTCATGGGGAATTGTTTTCTGCCGGGCTTGCATATCGAGCAAATCGATACCAATTAAAAGCCGATTTGCCGGCGAGGGACGAAGACGGCAATGATGTGTGGATACCCCTGAGAATGCAGGAAAGGCAGTGGCCTGGTCGCGAGCTGAGTGGCACACGCGCGAGTTCGGCTAAGCTTGTTACAAGATTGGACGAAGACGCATGGCACGCAAGCCGATTGGAATTCTAGGCACCGCTACCCTTTTTGCTGCGGCTCTCGCCGCATCCACTGCATTCTCGCAGGAAACGCCGGTCGAAAAACCGCAACAGAATCTGCCGGCGATCGTCGTCACCAAGGCGACAAGCCGGACGCTGGTCGACCGTGTCATCGGCACGGGAACGGTCAAGCCCGTCGAGGAAGTCTATATCCAGCCGCAGGTCGAGGGCCTATCGATCCGAACGCTGAAAGCCGATATCGGCGACAAGGTTGAGGTGGAGAGCACGCTGGCGACGCTCAACGATGACGCGCTGGTCCTGGCAAAGAGCCAGATGATGGCGACGAAAGCCAAGGGCGAGGCAAGCCTCGCCCAGCTGCGCGCCCAACTCATCGAGGCGCAGGCCAATGCCGAACAGGCAAGGCAGCAGCAGGCCCGTGCCCAGGAAATGGGCAAAAAGGGCACTGTTTCCACCGCCCAGGTCGAGCAGGCCGATGCGACTGCCGCCGCCGCCAATGCCCGCGTTGTCTCCGCCGAACAGGCGATCGAAGTCGCCGAAGCCGATCTCAAGGTCTTCGACAGCCAGATTGCCGACGCCGATTTGAAGCTGGCGCGGACCGATGTGAAGACACCGGTCGCCGGCACGGTCTCGGCGAAGAACGCCAAGGTCGGCGCCATTGCCGCCGGCAACGGCGATCCGCTATTCACCATCATTCGCGACGGCGATATCGAGCTTGTCGCCGAGGTCGCCGAAAGCGACATCGTCAGGGTGGTGGGCGGCCAGAAAGCGTCAATTTCGCTGTCCGGCAGCCGCGAGAAGCTTTCCGGCGCCGTGCGCCTGGTTTCGCCGACCGTCGATCCGGTCACCCGCCTCGGTCTCGTCCATATCTCCATCGACGACGACAGCAAGGCGCGTTCCGGCATGTATGGCAGCGCCGAGATCATCGTTCGCGAGACGGAGGGCGTATCGCTTCCCCTGACCGCCGTGCTCACCGGCAACGAAGGCTCCTCCGCCCGCAAGGTGGAGGATGGCGTGGTGAAATACGCCAAGGTCGAGACCGGCATCCAGGACGGTGCCTATGTCGAGATCGTCGATGGATTGAAGACCGGCGACGAGGTCGTGGCCAAGGCGGGCGCTTATGTCCGTGACGGCGACCACATCACTCCGGTGCGTGAACAGCCCTCGGCTTCCAACTAAAGAGACCATCCGATGAATTTTTCAGCCTGGTCCATTCGAAATCCCATCGCGCCGCTCCTGGCCTTCTGCCTGCTGGTGCTCATCGGCATGCAGTCCTTCAATGCGTTGCCGATCACGCGCTTTCCAAACATCGACGTGCCGCTCGTTTCGATCAACGTGACGCAGAGCGGCGCTTCGCCGGCCGAACTCGAAATGCAGGTGACGAAGGAGATCGAAGACGCGGTCGCCTCCATCACCGGCATCGACGAAATCCAGTCGACAGTGACCGATGGCAGCTCGCAGACCGTCGTCATGTTCCGGATGGAAGTGCCGACGCAACAGGCGGTACAGGACACCAAGGATGCGATCGACCGCATCCGCAGCGATCTGCCGGCGACGGCCGAAACACCGATCGTCTCCAAGGTCGATGTCGAAGGCCAGGCGATCCAGACCTTCGCCGTTTCCTCGCCTGCCATGTCGCTGGAAGAGCTCTCCTGGTTCGTCGACGATACCGTCAAGCGATCGCTGCAGGGACAGGCCGGCATCGGCCGCGTCGATCGTTACGGCGGCGCAGAGCGCGAAGTACGCATCGAACTCACCCCTGGCAAGCTCGATGCCTATGGCATAACCGCCGCAAGCGTGAACCAGCAACTGCGCGGCACCAATATCGATCTCGGCTCCGGCCGCGGCCAGGTGGCCGGCAGCGAACAGGCAATCCGTGTTCTGGGCGATGCCCGCAACGTCGCCGAGCTCGCCGACACCACGATCGCGCTGCCGAACGGCCGCTTCGTCAAGCTGTCCGATCTCGGTGTCATCAAGGACACCTATGAAGAGCCGAAATCCTTCTCGCGCTTCGACGCCACGCCGGTTGTCACCTTCGGCGTCTTCCGCTCGAAGGGCGCCAGCGAAGTCAGTGTCGCCAAAACCGTAGCGCAGAGCCTCGACAAGGTCCGGACCGAAAACCCGAACGTGAAGATCGAACTGATCGACGATTCGGTTTATTTCACATACGGTAACTACGAAGCCGCCATCGATACGCTGCTCGAAGGCGCGCTGCTCGCCGTCATCGTCGTCTTCCTGTTCCTGAGGAACTGGCGCGCGACGTTGATTTCGGCAATCGCCCTTCCGTTATCTGCGATCCCGACCTTCTGGATCATGGACATGATGGGCTTCTCGCTGAACCTCGTCAGCTTCCTTGCTTTGACGCTTGCGACCGGCATCCTCGTCGACGACGCGATCGTCGAAATCGAAAACATCGCCCGCCACATCAAGATGGGCAAGACCCCTTACCGGGCGGCGATCGAGGCCGCTGATGAAATCGGCCTTGCCGTCATCGCCACCACCTTCACCATCATCGCCGTCTTTGTGCCGGTTTCCTTCATGCCGGGTATTCCGGGCCAGTACTTCATTCAGTTCGGCCTGACCGTCGCCTTCTCCGTCTTCTTCTCGCTGATGGTCGCGCGCCTCATCACCCCGATGATGGCCGCCTATCTGATGCGCGCCGAAGACGGCGTCGACGATCATCACGACAATGACAGCCTGCTGATGCGTGGATACACACGGCTCATACGTGGCACGACCGGGCGCTGGTACACGCGTTATGCGACGCTGCTTGTCGCGTTCGGCTTCCTGGCCGGCTCCGTTTTGCTGCTCATGCAGGTTCCCGGCAGCTTTTTGCCACCGGAAGATGCCTCGCGCATCGTGCTTTCTGTCGAATTGCCGCCCAATGCGCGGCTTGACGATACCGAGAAGACGACGGATGCGATCTATGACAGGGTCAAGGATATCAACGGCGTCGAAAGCGTCTTCGTCCTCGGCGGCGCATCGCCGAAGGGCGATCTCGAATTGCGCCGTGCGACCATCACGCTCGCGCTTGATAAGCTCGACCAATCGCTGGTCAAGAAGATGGTCAATGACGGGCTCGGCCACATCCCCCTCATCGGTCCGATGCTGCCGAAGGTGGAAGTCCACGGCCGTGAACGGCCGCAATGGGATATCGAAAAGGAAGTTTTCGCCAAGCTGCGCGACATTCCCGACGTCCATATCCTGAAACTCAACGATCGCGGCGAACGCGACCTCGCCTTTAACTTCCTCTCCAAGAACGAGAAAGACCTGAACGACGCTGTCGGCGTTCTGGAATCCAAGCTCCGTGCCGATCCGCTGCTTGCCAATGTCAGCGCCGACGGCGCCCTGCCCCGTCCGGAACTGCAGGTTTATCCGCGCAAGGACGAAGCCGCACGCCTCGGGATCACGCCGCAGCAGATCTCCGAAACGATCCGTGTCGCCACAATCGGCGATGTCGATGCGGCTCTTGCCAAGATCTCGCTCGACGATCGCCAGATCCCGATCCGGGTCCAGGCGGCGGTTGACATGCGCCGTGATCTCTCGGCGATCCGTGCATTGAAGATCCAGACCGCCAGCGGCGGCACCGTTCCGCTCTCAAGCGTCGCCGATATCAACTACTCGGAAGGCGTAAGTTCGATCAAGCGCAACAACCGTTACCGCGTCGTTTCGATCGGCTCCGACCTGCCGCAGGGCGTAGCACTCGACACGGCTTCGGCCCGCTTCCGCGAGATCGTCAAATCAGCCAATATCCCGGCCACGGTGCATCTTGCCGAAAGCGGCGACACCAAGGTGCAGAGCGAGATGCAGCAGAGTTTCGTCAACGCCATGTTGATGGGCCTCCTGCTGGTGCTGACAGTGCTGATCCTGCTCTTCAAGGACGTGATCCAGCCCTTCACCATCCTGCTCTCGCTGCCGCTCGCCATCGGCGGCGTAGCGGCGGCTCTGATCATCACCAGCAACCCGCTGTCTATGCCGGTCATGATCGGCATCCTGATGCTGATGGGTGTCGTCACCAAGAACGCCATCCTGCTCGTCGATTTCGCGATCGAGATGCGCCACCAGGGCATGGCCCGCGTCGAGGCGATGGTCGAAGCCGGCCGCAAACGCGCCCGGCCGATCATCATGACTTCAATCGCCATGTCGGCCGGCATGCTGCCTTCCGCGCTCGGCGTCGGCGAAGGCGGCTCGTTCCGCGCGCCGATGGCGATCGCGGTGATCGGCGGCATCATCGTCTCGACGGTGCTCTCGCTCGTCGTCGTGCCCTCCTTCTTCCTGATCATGGACGATCTGTCCCGCCTGCTCGGCTGGATGTTCGGCCGCCTGGTCGGCAGGAAGGACAATGAGGAGCTGCCGCTGTCGCGCGAGGATCTCACTCGCGTCACCCGCGAGAACCGCAGCGAGATCGACTCGCTGGAGGAGCGGCTGACCGCGATCGAAAAGCCGGAAAGCAAGCGCAAGAGCGCCAACGGCAACGACACCAACGTGCTGCGCCTGCCGCCCTTCGCAGCGGAATAAGCAAAGCCCAGAAAATCAACGGGCCGGGAGCACTCTCCCGGCCCGTTTCGTTTTGCCGTTTCGCTGCTATCAGCGACGTCGATCTTTTCCGCCAGATCTGGTCGTCAGAGCCCCCCCTGCTCTCTGAGGAAGCTGACGATCGAGCTGACGCCGTCGCCGCGTTTCATGTCGGAGAAGACGAAGGGGCGCGCCGCGCGCATGCGCGTGGCATCCCGATCCATTACCTCGAGATCGGCGCCGACATAGGGCGCCAGATCCTTCTTGTTGATCACGAGCAGGTCCGAGCGGGTGATGCCGGGGCCGCCCTTACGCGGGATCTCCTCGCCTTGGCAGACGGAGATGACATAGATGGTGATATCGGCAAGATCGGGCGAAAAGGTTGCCGCCAGGTTGTCGCCGCCGGATTCGATGAAGACGACGTCGAGATCGGGAATTCGCTGGTTAAGGCCGGCGATCGCCTGGAGATTGATCGTCGCGTCCTCGCGAATGGCGGTATGCGGGCAGCCCCCGGTCTCGACGCCGACGATGCGGTCCGAAGTCAGTGCCTGCATGCGCACCAGGGCCTCGGCATCCTCGGTCGTGTAGATGTCGTTGGTTACAACCGCGACGGAATAGTCGTCGCGCATCGCCTTGCAGAGCTTTTCTGTCAGCGCCGTCTTGCCCGAGCCGACCGGCCCGCCAATGCCGACCCGCAAAGGTCCGTTTCTTGATTTCATGTGCCTTACTCCAATCGAACCCCGATGATAGCGACGCTGCCATCGCACGCCACCGTCAAATGACGCAGTCGCAGTGATAATTTCGAACCATCACGAGCGGAACAGCCGCGTCGCCTGGGTCTCGTGGCGCAGGCCGGCAATATCGGCCTGCACCGTTGCCGAGCCCAGATCGTCAAGCGAGGAGGCTGCCGCCCGCCGGGCGACTTCCGCAATACGCTCTTCGAGGCCGGCAAGCACGGCAACACCGTCCCTCTGGCCGGCGACGCCGAGGCGGATGCCGGATGAAACCGCTTGTGAGACATAGGCGTGCAGGAAGGCAGCAAGCGCCTTCTCCGGCTCTATGCCGTGTGCACCCGTCACCGCCCCGACCGCAACGGGATAAGCGACCTTGTCGGGCAACCTATCGAACACGCCGTCCGGCCAGGCCCGCGCCGCCGCCAGGAACGCCTCGCCAAGCAGCATGATTTCCTGATGGCGCTCGCGCGATCCGGCAAGTGCGGCGGCGAGTGCGGCGATCTCGACAAGGCGCACGGGTTCTTCCTGACACCTGTGGCTTTCGGCCAGCAGTACCGCATCGTTCCAAACCGAACCATGGCCGATCAGCGTGCCGATCCAGGCCGCAAGCGAGGCCGCATCAGTGACCAGCCCGTCGGCCACCGCCCGCTCCAACCCGCCCGAATAGGCAAAGCTGCCAATCGGAAAAGCCGGCGAAAGCCATGCCGTTAGACGCAGCAATGCGTGCAGCTCACGATCCCTGGTCATTAGGTTTCAGTCGTGCTTGTGGCCGTGATGTCCGTGATCATGGTCATGGTCATGACCATGATCGTGGCGGTGCTCATGCTCATGCTCGTAGCCATGTTCATGATCGTGGTCATGACCCTGGTTAGGAATGTGCCCGTGATCATGATCGCGCTCATGCGAATGGCCGCCATGGGAATGATAGGCTCCCCGTGCAGGCTGGAACGGCTCATCGATATCGAGGACGGTGGCGCCGAGGCCCTGCAGCATGGTGCGGATGACATGATCGCGCAGGATGACGATGCGGTCTTCCTCGATCTGGGCTGCGAGATGACGGTTGCCGAGATGCCAGGCAAGCTCGACCAGGTGCATGCGGTTGCGTCCGCGAATTTCGAAGAGCTTCTCATCAGCCGCGAGAATCTCGATCAGTTCGCCGTCGTCGCGCACCAGCAGGTCGCCGTTGGCGAAAAGCACCGGGTCCTTGAGATCGAGCATGACCATCTCGCCATTTTCCAGATGCAGCAGCTTTCGGCGCAGATGGCGCAGATCGTGCGGCAGTTTGACCTGGACGGTCGGATGGGAGGACGGGGTTCCGGCGGGGAGATAGGAGGTAACGCGCTGCATGATATGTCCGTTTTGCTGAGACGACGACCATGCAAAATAGCCTTTCCCGATGCAAGCACCAATGGTCTTTGTGCGCGTGTCGGGCTTTTATATTCCGTAAGCCTGCATCATGTTGTCGCCCTCGGTTCCCCTGCCCTCGGCATCGGGGCTATTGTCGACGAGCCCGTGCCATGCATGATGCAAGCCTTCCCGCTCGTGTACGACGCGATTGCGCCCGAGCGCCTTGGCGAGATAGAGCGCCCGGTCAGCCGAAGCGTAGACCGCCTGCTTGTTGCGCCCGGCGGCGAGGTCGGCAACACCGCCGGAAACGGTGATGCGGATATCGTGCCCCTCGGCCGCGATGGCGCCGCTTGCGATCCGGGCTCGGACACCTTCGACGCGTTCCATCCGCGCCTCCAGCGGCTCGCCGGAGACGATGACGCCGAACTCCTCCCCACCCAACCGTGCCACGACGGACATCTCATCGAAGGCGGATATGAGCATCGCCGAGACCGCGGTGATGACGGCATCGCCGCAGGCATGGCCGAAGCGGTCATTGATCGCCTTGAAGCGGTCGACATCGAAAACAACAAGCGAGGCGTTGCCCTCGGTGTTTTCAAGCGCCTCTGTGAAAGCGCGCCGGTTCAATAGTCCGGAGAGCGTGTCCGTTCGGCTGAGTTTTTCAAACTCCGCCCGCGACAGCGTCAACTCATGCAGGGCAAAACCGGCGGCCAGCGATAGCATGCCGGAAACCGTCCCACCAACGAGCCAGGAAAAAATGGCTCCGAAGCCGATCGCGTGCGCGAGTGTCATCGGTAGCAGCCCGAAAAAGCCGAGCGGCGGTATCGTCAGCGAAATGATAACGCCGGAGAGAATGACTGCAAGAAAGCTCATCTTCAACGCAAAGAGATAGACATTCCTGCGATGTTGAAAATTGCCGAAATCGGCCTGCAGCGACATCCAGTTTCTCATGAGAATCGACCTTCCTGCCCGGCGTTTCAAGACATTGATAAGAGCCGAATTGCTGCGGGTGTCTTAATCGACTCGTTAAAATTCGAACGGTTTTAGACGATTCGGTGGACAGATTTTTTCTAGCAGGAGATGCAGCCTTCCAATCCCTGAATCGGACAGTACGCAGGCACACTTAGGCGATTGATTTAAAACAGATTTACGGGGTCAGGGAATGGGGCCGTTTCAGAATGATCTATCTGGAGAAAATACCGGTTTCTTCAACGATTTTTACAACCGAATGGAGAGTGCCCTTCACAATTCACTTTAAGAGCGGGACGGCCATCGGCTGCCTCAATTGTAGACAGCAACAGACAATCGCAATGATTGTGGAAACGCGTTCCACAAGCCGGTCCGAAGCCCCGCAGAGCGCAGCGCTGCAGCCGTCCAGGTGTTACAGCCGAAGAGGGCGTTGAAATATCCCTTGGCCTCGAAGAACCGGTCGATTTCGCCGTAACCTGCATCCGGGATCGGCACCACCGAGCCCGCGTCGCGAACGAAGCTGTCTGAGATAAAATTGCGCAGCCGCGCCAATTGATCGTCACTGACATCGAATGGCGCAACACTGGACTGCGGCTCGGTGATATGACCGGCAAGGTCCACATGCAGGACCGAACGGTCGATTGTCAGCGCTCGCAGCACCGGCAGCGGTTTCAGCTCCGCCCAGGTCGGGGTTTCCAGATAGAAGGCGCGGCCGCCCCAGCCGACGATGAGCCATTCCGCATCCGGATGGCCGAGCGGAAAACCGTCATCGACGAGAAAGGAAAAGGCACTCCGCGCCTCCTCGTCGAGCGGAATTGCAATATCGGTGTGGATCGGTCCCGACAGCAGGAGAATCCGATGCGTCGCGGCCACAGACGACGCCTTGACCGGGGCAATCAGCGGCCGGGGAATGAAGCTTCCGCAAGCCACCAAAAGCACAAGCAGGAATACGATCCGTAAAACCCAGCGGATGCCTGTTCTCATCGGAACCGTCCGGGACGCACGGAGCGAGCCGGCCTAAAACAGGAAATAGCGCTGCGCCATCGGCAGCACCGTCGCCGGCTCGCAAGTCAGCAATTCGCCGTTTGCCCTGACCTCATAGGTCTCCGGATCGACCTCGATCTCGGGTGTCAGGTCGTTATGGATCATCGATGCCTTGGAGATGCCGCCGCGCGTATTCTTCACCGCGACCAGTTGCTTGGCGACGCCGAGTCGGCCCTTCAAGCCACCGTCGAGCGAGGCCTGGCTGACGAAGGTGACGGAGGAATTGGTGAGGCTCTTGCCATAGGAAGCAAACATCGGCCGGTAGTGCACCGGCTGCGGCGTCGGGATCGAGGCGTTCGGATCCCCCATCGGCGCGGCGGCGATCGAACCGCCGAGCAGCACCATGTCGGGCTTCACGCCGAAGAAGGCCGGATTCCAGAGCACCAGGTCGGCACGCTTGCCGACCTCGACCGAGCCAATCTCATGGCTGAGGCCATGAGCGATCGCCGGATTGATCGTATATTTGGCGATATAACGGCGGACGCGGAAATTGTCGTTATCGCCCTTTTCCTCCTTCAGCCGGCCGCGCTGCCGCTTCATCTTGTCGGCCGTCTGCCAGGTGCGGATCGCCACCTCGCCGACGCGGCCCATGGCCTGGCTGTCGGACGAGATGATCGAGAAGGCGCCGATATCGTGTAGGATATCCTCGGCGGCGATCGTCTCCTTGCGGATGCGGCTTTCCGCGAAGGCGATATCCTCGGGGATCGACGGCGACAGATGATGGCAGACCATCAGCATGTCGAGATGTTCGGCGATGGTGTTGACCGTATAGGGCCGGGTCGGGTTGGTAGACGACGGAATGACGTTCGGCTGACCGCAGATCTTGATGATGTCAGGCGCGTGCCCACCGCCCGCCCCTTCCGTGTGAAAAGCATGGATGGTGCGGCCCTTGATGGCGCTGATCGTATCTTCGACAAAGCCGCTTTCGTTCAGCGTATCGGTGTGGATCATCACCTGCACGTCATATTCGTCGGCGACCGACAGGCAGCAATCGATAGCGCCTGGCGTCGTGCCCCAATCCTCGTGCAGCTTCAGCGAGGTGGCGCCGCCCAGCACCATCTCGGTCAGCGCCCCCGGCAACGACGCATTGCCCTTGCCGGCAAAGGCGAGGTTCATCGGGAAGGCGTCGGCCGCTTCGATCATGCGCGCGAGATGCCAGGGACCGGGCGTGCAAGTGGTGGCAAGCGTGCCGTGCGCCGGTCCCGTGCCGCCGCCGAGCATGCAGGTCATGCCTGACATCAGCGCTTCCTCGATCTGTTGCGGCGCGATGAAGTGAATATGGCTGTCCATGCCGCCAGCAGTGACGATCTTGCCTTCGGCGGCAATCGCCTCCGTGCCCGGACCGACGATGATATTGACGCCAGGCTGCATATCGGGATTGCCCGCCTTGCCGATCGCAACGATGCGCCCGTCCTTAAGCCCGATATCGGCCTTGTAGATGCCGGCGTGATCGACGATCACGGCATTGGTGATGACGGTATCGACCGCACCATCCGCCCGCGTCACCTGGCTCTGGCCCATGCCGTCACGAATGACCTTGCCACCGCCGAACTTCACCTCCTCGCCATAGGTGGTGAAGTCCTTCTCGATCTCGATGAAGAGTTCCGTATCCGCAAGGCGCACCTTGTCGCCGGTGGTCGGTCCGAACATGCCGGCATAGGCGGCGCGCGAGATCTTGTAGGGCATCCATCAGGCTCCATGGGAGGAAGAGATAAGCGTTTCCCCGCTAAGCCGCTTGAGGCGGCCCGCGGCAATATAGGCATCGACAAGCTGCCTTTCGGCGGCAAACGGGTGCCATTCCCAGCCGACATGACCGAACCCGGCAAGCGTCACCTCGGCATCGGCATAGCTGTTCAGCACCTCGGCAATGACGATCATGCCGCTGCTCGGCACAATGTAAGGCGCCGGCGCGAAGGCCGACAGCGAGGCATCGACAGCCTCGTGGACCGCCTTGCCGATGACGACATGCGTCTTGCCGGTATCAGCGCAGAAGGCAGTGAATTCATCCGTATAGTCGTCGCAGAAATCGTCGAGTTCCGGATGTGAGACGGCAAGCGGCGCCCGCATCGCGGCGAATTTTTCCGGATCGCGCACACTCCAGATTTCGCGCGCCGAAACGACGCCGGGATGGGCACGCCATTGTGGCGAACCGAGCATCGCCTTTGCCGGCCGGCCGGTATTGCAGACCGCGACGGCATCCGTGCGGCTGCCGCCAGCCCCGTAGGAACGGCAATCATTGAAACGGATGACGAAATCAGCGGCATCGATGACGCCTGCCTCTTTCTCTGCGATCTCGCCATTGCCGACGATCATGATCTTCTTGGTCACCTTAGTTGCTCATCGTGTCTTCAAGCTCTTTCAGCTCTTTCGTGCGTTTGTCGGTGATGTCGGCGAGACATCCAACAACCAGCATCGGCTCCAGCGTGCCGCCGCGGGCCTGAAAGCCGAAGGCATCGCATTCGGCGTCGCGATAATCGATCCAGGCGCGCTGAGCCTTGACCAGCGCCTGTTCCGCACCTTTCATGTCGCCATCCAGATCCTTGTCGATCGCCACCATGGCGGCACGCGTCTTCTTATATTGCGCATTCAGCGCCTTGTCGGCGGTCTCGTGACGCGCCGCCTCGCAGGCGGTCATCTCCGATTGCGTCTTCGGATTGTTGCAATCGACATCCTGAGCGGAGGCGGTACCAGCCGCTACCAGCATCGCCGCCCCGATGAGGCAAATGTTCAAGCGCATGCGCCTCTCCCGTTAAAGCTTGCCCATTACCAACTGACGGAAGCCATAGACTTCGCGCTTGCCGGAAAGCGGGATGAGCGTAACCGAACGCGTCTGCCCCGGCTCGAAGCGCACGGCCGTTCCCGCCGGAATATCGAGCCGCGTGCCATGCGCTGCCGCGCGATCGAAGGAGAGCCCGGCATTGGTCTCGGCGAAATGATAGTGGCTGCCGACCTGCACCGGCCGGTCGCCCGTATTGGAAACATCCAGCGTCACCGTCGGCGCGCCGGCATTCAGTTCGATGTCGCCGCTTGCGGCAATGATCTCGCCTGGAATCATCTCGTCCTCCTTAAGCCGCCTTGGGCGCGCAGCCCTCGGCCTTCAGCACACGCTTTGTCGACGCCGGGTTTTTGACGAGCATCGCCGCCGGCCGAATAGGCCTGACAACGAGATTGCCGCCGCAGTTGGGGCAGACACCCTTCAGCACGTCGTCGACGCAATCGGCGCAGAAGGTGCATTCGTAGGTGCAAATCCGTGCCTCGGTGCTCTCCGGCGGCAGATCCTTGTCGCAGCATTCGCAATTGGGCCTGAGTTCGAGCATCCCTGTCTCCTTACCGAATCGGTTCGTGCACGGTGACGAGCTTGGTTCCATCCGGGAACGTCGCTTCCACCTGCACGTCATGGATCATCTCGGCAATGCCCTCCATCACCTGGTCGCGGCCGATCACATGGGCGCCGGCCTCCATCAGCTCGGCGACAGGACGGCCGTCGCGGGCGCCTTCGACAACGAAATCGCTGATCAGCGCGATCGCCTCGGGATAATTCAGCTTGACGCCACGCTCCAGCCGCCGCTGCGCCACCATCGCCGCCATGGATATCAGCAGCTTGTCTTTTTCTCTCGGAGTGAGGTTCATCGTCTACCTGCCTATTGAACTCATAGATTCCAGACTTTCGGCACAGGCGCACCATTGCGCAAGGCGGAAATGACCGGGATCAGGATTTTTCTAAGTGCAAAGCCGTCGGCCGCTGCAAGACGGACGACGAGCTTGCCATCCCAGGCGCTCGCACCGCCCATCGATCCTTCTATGAGCGGCCGCACCCTGCCGAGATAGGCTTCCGAAAGCGGCCCGGCATAAAGCAGCGTCGCAAAGGCCACCTGTCCGCCGAGCACCGCCTGCCGCGCCGCCAGTGCCGAGACACCTTCGGAAAGTCTGAGCTCTTCGGCGTGGATCAGTTGACCCGAGCGTCGGATGCGCCAGCGGTCGCGAAACAGCCCGGTTTCCACCGTCTCGCCCATCGCCTTGCGGCCGAGCAGCACAGCTTCGACGGCCAGAAATTCGGAGCCTTCGTCAAGATCGACATCGAGCCTGCGGAAAAGTGCGGCCCGATCGAAGAGGATCGTTTCCTGCGGCAGCCAGTCGACCCTCGCTTGGGCTCCGACCTTAATGCTGGTCGTCACCTCGGCCGTGCCGGCCGACGCCTTGTAGATCTTCTCGCAGGCCTGGGTGGTGACGTCGATCTTCGTGCCGGGACCGGCCACGACGCTCCAGTCCATCCGGTCGCCGCCGGTCAGCCCGCCTGCTGTGTTGATGATGACCGCTTCCATCGAGGCATCGAACGTATCGGGCAGGCGGATCTTCGCCGCGCCCTCCTGATAGAGTTCACGCAGACGCGTGCGGCCGTCAAACAGCTTGGCCGCCAGATGCCCGCGTCCCTCCGCTCTTTGCGGTCTCGTCCCTGCCGCCGCAATCATCATACCGTCCCTTTCGGTCGCGCCACCGGTTTCATTCCATCGCGCGGATAACGGAAAGCAAGCAAGTCCCATGCCGTCCAGGGATACCCGCAGCGGAGCTGGAAGATTTAAAAGGCGCTCCGCTAGCTGCCGAAAAATGCAGCATTTGCCGGTCAGACGGTCAGGTGACGGCGGGCCTCCGGCGTATCCAGCGTTTCGGCAAGGCCTTCATGCACGATCTCGCCCCGATCCATGATGTAGACGTAATCGGCAAGCTCCCGGCAAAAGTCGAGATATTGCTCGACGAGCAGAATCGCCATGCCGGTGGAATCGCGCAGGTAACGGATGGCCCGGCCGATATCCTTGATGATCGACGGCTGAATGCCCTCGGTCGGCTCGTCGAGCACGAGAATCCGAGGCCGGGTCACCATGGCGCGTCCGATCGCCAGCTGCTGCTGCTGGCCACCGGAAAGATCGCCGCCGCGACGCGATAACATCGACTTCAGCACCGGGAAGAGACTGAAGATGTCGTCGGGAATATTCCGGTCGCGGCGGCCAAGCGGAGCAAAGCCGGTTTCGAGATTTTCCTTGACTGTCAGCAGCGGGAAGATCTCGCGCCCCTGCGGCACATAGCCGATGCCCTGCTTGGCGCGGGCAAAAGGCGGCAGGCCATTGAGTCTGGTATCATTGAAGGTAACGGTGCCGGCCGACAGTGGATGCTGGCCGGTCACGGCGCGCAGAAGCGAACTCTTCCCCACGCCGTTCCGCCCCAGCACGCAGGTGATCTTTCCCATCTCCGCCTTGACGGAGATGCCACGCAACGCCTGGGCGGCGCCATAGTGCAGGTTTACGTTTTCGACTGTCAGCATGATGCCGTCTCCAGAATCTTTGTGGGTCCCAAAAAGACCCCTCCCCAACCCCTCCCCACAAGGGGGAGGGACAAGCTCGGAGCTACCGTCCCACTTCCCAAGAGATCATAAGAAAGCTGGCAATCGTAGCGATGAGCGAGCGCCCAGGTTAAGCCCCTCCCCCTTGTGGGGAGGGGTTGAAGAGGGGTGACACACCCACCAACATTCAATCGACGCATCATCCCTCACCGCCCCAGATAGTTCTCGATCACCTTCGGATCGGAACTCACAAAGTCGATTGATCCCTCAGCCAGGACCGAGCCTTCGGCAAGACACGTCACCTTGACGCCGAGGTCGCGGATGAAGCCCATGTCGTGTTCGACGACGACGACCGAGCGGGTCCTGGCGATGTCCTTGAGCAGGATCGCCGTTTCCGCCGTCTCCGCATCCGTCATCCCGGCCACCGGCTCGTCGACGAGCAGGAGCTTCGGCTCCTGCGCCAGCAGCATGCCGATCTCCAACCACTGCTTCTGCCCATGCGAGAGGTTGGCGGCGAATTCGTCGCGCCGATACGTCAGCCGCACCGTTTCGAGGATTTCTTCGATGCGTGCTTTGTCCCCGCGCGAAAGCCGATAGAACAGCGTCGAGAACACGCCGCGGCGGCGGTTCAGCGCCAGTTCCAGATTGTCCCAGACCGTGTGGCTTTCGAAGACCGTCGGCTTCTGGAATTTGCGGCCGATGCCGAGCTCGGCGATATCGGCCTCGTCCTTTTTGGTAAGGTCGATCATGCCATTGAAGAACACTTCACCCTCATCGGGCCGCGTCTTGCCGGTGATGATATCCATCATCGTGGTCTTGCCGGCCCCGTTCGGGCCGATGATGGCGCGCAGTTCGCCGGGCTCGATCACGATCGACAGCGAATTCAGCGCCTTGAAGCCGTCAAAGGAAACCGAGACGCCGTTAAGATAAAGCACGCTGGTGGGTTTGACGTCGGGGATCATGCTGCTCACTCCGCGGCCTGGATTTTAGGTTCGATGCCGTCTTCCTGCGCCACCGGTGGGGCAGCCTTGGAGACGGCTTTCCGCCTGCCGAGATATTGGGCGATCGTGCCGACGACACCCTTTGGCAGAAACAGCGTGACGGCGACGAAGAGACCACCGAGCGCAAACAGCCAAAACTCCGGGAAGAGGCCGGTGAAGATCGTCTTGCCGCCATTGACGAGGATCGCGCCGATGATCGGTCCGATCAGCGTCGCCCGTCCGCCGACCGCTGTCCAGATGACCACTTCGATCGAGTTTGCAGGAGCGAATTCGCCGGGATTGATGATGCCGACCTGCGGCACATAGAGCGCGCCGGCAATGCCCGCCATCATCGCCGAGACGACGAAGGTGAAGAGCTTGAAATGCTCGACGCGATAACCGAGGAAGCGCGTGCGGCTTTCGGCATCACGCACGCCGACCAGCACCTTGCCGAACTTCGAACGAACGATCGCCGAGGCAAGCAGCAGCGACAGCGCCAGCAAGACCGCGGTTGCCGCAAACAGGGCTGCACGCGTGCCGTCAGCCTGGACGTTGAAGCCGATAATGTCCTTGAAATCGGTCAGGCCGTTATTACCGCCGAAGCCCATGTCGTTACGGAAGAAGGCCAGCAGCAGCGCGTAGGTCATCGCCTGGGTGATGATCGAGAGATAGACGCCGTTGACGCGTGAGCGGAAGGCGAACCAGCCAAAGACAAAGGCGAGCAGGCCGGGCACGACGAGCACCATCAGCGCCGCAAACCACAAGTGGTTGAAGCCGTACCAGAACCAGGGCAGATCCTTCCAGTTCAGGAACACCATGAAATCGGGCAGGATTGGGTCGCCGTAGCTGCCGCGGGTGCCGATCTGGCGCATAAGATACATGCCCATCGCATAACCGCCGAGCGCAAAGAAGGCACCGTGGCCGAGCGAGAGAATGCCGCAGAAGCCCCAGACGAGATCGAGCGCCAGCGCCAGCAGCGCATAGGTCAGATACTTGCCGAACAGTGACATGATATAGGTCGGCACGTGCAGCGGATTGGTCGGCCCGGTCATCAGGTTCAGCACCGGCACGAGAACGGCGACCAGAAGCAGCAGGGCGATGGCAATGACGATCTTACGATCGAGTGATCGGAGAAGGAAGGCCGTTATCATGCTTCCACCGCCCTTCCTTTGAGTGCGAAGAGTCCGCGGGGACGCCTCTGGATGAAGAGAATGATGAGGACGAGCACCAGGATCTTACCGAGCACGGCGCCGGCGAAGGGCTCGAGGAACTTGTTGACGACGCCGAGCGACAGCGCCCCGACCAGCGTGCCCCAGAGATTGCCGACACCGCCGAAGACGACCACCATGAAGCTGTCGATGATGTAGGATTGGCCGAGGTTCGGCGAGACGTTGTCGATCTGGCTGAGCGCCACCCCGGCAATACCGGCAATGCCCGAACCGAGCGCGAAGGTGAAGGCGTCGACCCAGCCTGTGCGGATGCCCATCGACGATGCCATGCGGCGGTTCTGCGTGACGGCACGCATCTGCAGCCCGAAAGCTGACCGCTTGAGCAGCAGGAGCAGCGTTACGAAGACGACCATCGAAAAGACGATGATCCACAGTCTGTTCCAGGTGATGGAGAGCCCGCCGAGATCGAAGACACCGGACATCCAGGTCGGATTGCGGACCTCGCGGTTGGTTGGGCCGAAGATGCTGCGCACGGCCTGTTGCAGGATCAGCGACACGCCCCAGGTGGCGAGCAGCGTTTCGAGCGGGCGGCCGTAGAGATAGCGAATGACGGCGCGCTCGATGACAAGGCCGACGAAGCCGGTAAAGACGAAGGCGGCAGGCACGGCAAAGGCAAGCGAATAGTCCGCCACACCGGGAAAGGTCGAGGTAATGTATTCCTGCACCACGTAGGTGGTGTAGGCGCCGATCATCACCATTTCGCCATGCGCCATGTTGATGACGCCCATGACGCCGAAGGTGATGGCAAGGCCGATCGCGGCAAGCAACAGCACCGAGCCGAGCGACAATCCGTACCAGACGTTCTGGACGACATCCCACAGCGCCAGGCTGCGATTGATCGTGCTGATATCTGCCTGGATCGCCGGCTTCAGATCATCGGGCGCAGTTTCGAGTGTGGTCGTGAGAATGGTCAGTGCATCACGATTACCGCGAGCTGCGATCGTATCGATCGCAGCCTTCTTGTCTTCGACGCTCGCATCCGTCTTGAGCAGCAGCACTGCGCGCGCCGCTTCCATCGTATTCTTGATCTCGGCGTCCTTTTCAGCCGCAAGCGCCGCGTTCAGCAGGTCGAGATTGGCGGGATTGGCGTCTTTCAGCAGGCCCTGCGCCGCCGCGAGCCGCGCCGAGCGGTCCGGGCTCATCAGCGTCAGCTGGCTGGTGGCGGCGCTGATGACGCCGCGAAGTGCATTGTTGATCTTGACCTTGGTCATCAGATCCGGATCGACATCGGCAGCGGCTTCGCCGGTGATCGGATCGGAATAGGTCGGTTCGTCATCGGTGCCGCCCTGGAGGAGCACTGGGCCGCCATCGGAATTGACGTAGAGAAGGCCGGTGCTCAACTGCTGCAGGATCTGGCTGACATGCGGGTCCTTGGAGGCGACCAGCGCCTTGATGGCCGCCTCGCGTTCCGGGAAGTCGCCGGCGCCGAGCGCATCGATGAGCACGTGGATATCGTCCTCTGCCCGAACTTCGCTCGATGTTGCCAGGCCCGGAAATGCGAGGTCGGAAAATGTCAGGCCCGAGAACGTCAGGCAGAGCGTGATGAGGAAAATCTTTATGGCGCGATACATCAGCTTTCTCGCCCTTGAGTGTGTTGGCCTCGCGGCGCAATCGCTGGGACGGAGCTTCCGCCCGGTATCAAACCCGGACGGAAGTCTTCAGGCAATCATCTGACCGGGGTCGTACTCAGGAACCCTTGCCGCCGCACTTGCCGGTAGCGACGTTGAAGTTGCCGCAGGACATCGGCTTGCGCCAATCGGAGATCAGGTCCTTGGAATCAGGCAGGTAATCGGACCATTCGTCGCCGACCACGGCGGGCGTCTGCTGGACGATTTCGAACTGGCCGTCGGCCTGGATTTCACCGATCAGCACTGGCTTGGTGATGTGGTGGTTCGGCATGACGGTCGCATAACCGCCGGAGAGGTTCGGAACGCTGACGCCGATGATGGAGTCGAGAACCTTGTCGGTATCGGTCGTGCCGGCAGCCTGGACGGCCTTAACCCATGCGTTGAAGCCGATATACGCAGCCTCCATCGGGTCGTTCGTCACGCGCTTGTCGTTCTTGGTGTATGCGTGCCAGTCCTTGATGAACTTCTTGTTGGCCGGGCTTTCGACCGACTCGAAATAGTTCCAGGCAGCGAGATGGCCGACAAGCGGCTTGGTGTCGAGACCGGCAAGTTCTTCTTCGCCGACCGAGAAGGCGATGACAGGAATGTCGGTTGCCTTGATGCCCTTGTTGCCCAGTTCCTTGTAAAACGGAACGTTGGCGTCGCCGTTGATCGTCGAGACGACGGCGGTCTTCTTGCCAGCCGAACCGAATTCCTTGATCTTGGAAACTTCGGTCTGCCAGTCGGAGAAGCCGAACGGCGTGTAGTTGGTCATGATGTCTTCTTTCGGAATACCCTTCGAAATCAGGTATGCCTCGAGAATTTTGTTGGTCGTGCGCGGATAGACGTAGTCGGTCCCTTCAAGAACGAAGCGCTTGACGCCTTCTTTTTCCATCAGGTAGTCGACGGCCGGAATGGCCTGCTGGTTCGGAGCAGCACCGGTGTAGAAGATGTTGCGCGAGGATTCTTCGCCTTCATACTGCACGGGATAGAAGAGCAGCGAATTCAGCTCTTCGAATACCGGCAGCACGGATTTGCGCGAGGACGAGGTCCAGCAACCGAAGACGGCGGCAACCTTGTCCTTCTGGATCAGTTCACGGGCCTTTTCGGCAAACAGCGGCCAGTCGGAAGCCGGATCGACGACGACGGCCTCGAGCTTCTTGCCGAGAAGGCCGCCCTTTTTGTTCTGCTCGTCGATGAGCATCAACATGGCGTCTTTCAGCGTGGTTTCGGAAATCGCCATCGTGCCGGAAAGCGAATGCAATACGCCGACTTTAATCGTGTCCTCGGCGGCCACCGCGCCGTGGAATGCGGCCGATGCCGCCATGACGGCACCGAGCGCAGCGCCGGTGATCGTGGATCTGAGATTCATCTGGTTGAGCCCCTCTTCTTGTTCCGCAACAGGCCGGAAACGGAATTTAACTGTTGCCGAGGGGACTATCGGGTGCTGCATCGCAAAAACACATACGCAAAATGACGTAGGCGCGGGGGCAAACGGACAGATCGAAGAAAGCGGCACCCCCCCAGCGGGAGATGCCCTGTCGGTTCTATGCGAAGAATTATTCGTCGATCGTCAAGATGACGGCTGTCGGGCCGTAAGAGAGGCTGGCCTTGTGTTCGGAAACGGTGACCTTACCCAAGGTGCCGACGACACCACCCGCCTTCAGGATCTCGATCTTCGTTCCGGGTATAGGGGTAATGCCATCGGCAAGCGTCACCTCGAGATCGCCGGCGAGCGCAGCCTTGCCCTCGACGGCCAGCGTGCCGGCGCCGTTCGCGCCGAGCGCCAGCTTTACCGTTGCATGGGCGAGCTGCTGATAATCACCGCCTACGATCAAAGGCTTGTCTGCCGCCACGACGAGCGAACCGCCATTGACCGTCAGGGCGCCGGCACCGAAGGCCGAGGGCGATCCAGCCACCAGCGCGCCATCTTCGAGCACGGTGCCACCAGCATAGCTGTTGGCGCCCGAAAGCCCGAGAGTGCCGCTGCCGCGTTTTACCAGCCTGCCTTTGCCGGCGATGTCGTTGCGCCAGGTATCGATCGAATTGAAGCCGCCCTTTGCCGCGTCCATCGTCACGGTGACATCCTGCTCGAAGGCACCGTAACCATCGGCGGCGGCAAACAGGTTGAGACGACCGTAACCTTCCGCATCGTCAATGAGCGGATAACCCGAGGCGATTTCGGTGGTCTTCAGCACGTCGCGGCGCTGTTCGACGTCGAGATAGGGCAGGCGCGTTTCGAGAAGCGCTTCAGCGCCCTGCGGCACGCGAGCCGGCTGATCGGTCGCATGGATCGTCGGCATTCCGTAGCTCAGGCGCTGCAGCACGTAAGCGCGATTGGCGTCATGATCGGCAAAACGGTCTGCGGCGAGCGGCGCCGCGACTGCAAGCGCACCCGCATCGGCAACGCCTGATTTGGCGAGGAGCCATGACTGTGCCCGGGTGTACGCATCGCTCTTCAGCGCGGCATTGTCGGCCTTGTTCAGATTATAGACGACCGTCGCAGTGCCGAGCATCCGGCCACCCATCACGTCGAGAGGGGAATGCATGCCGGCGAGGATGCGATCCTCGCCCAGTTCGCTGGCACGCGTGATCATTTCCTGAAAGCGCTGCGGCACGAGATAGGCCATGGCAAGCGCATCCCGCCAGGCTTCCGCCGTATGCCCGCTCGGGAAACCGCCGTCCTCGACCGGCTTGCCGCTCTTGGCCGGCTCAAGCGTCGGGACGACCAACACGTCCTGGCTCCAGCGATAGGGGCGGCCATATTTGAAATAGCGCTTGGCGGGTTCCGTCGAGCCGTCACCGCTTGCGGCGTTGATGAAATCGATAGCAAGGCCCATGTCCGGGTTTGCATCGGTCTTGTTTTCCGTATCCCGCTTGCTGCCGGCGCCGCGATTGTTGCCCTTGTCGTCATATTTGACCGTCGTTGCATCAGCCGCCACTTCGGTGATCGTGGTGGTCTGCTTCGAGCCGGCTTTCCAGGCATCCGTCAGCGGACCGAGGCCATCGACGATGCTAGCATTCTTGCCGCGCCGGTCGTCGAGATAGGCGGCCACCGCCTGATCGGCCGTCCGCGCCCGCGTCGCATTGACGACATAGGCGATGTTGGCGTCATGGACGGCTTGGTTGACGATATGGCCGTCGGTCTTGCTGGAGGGAATGCCATCCCAATCCGTCTTGGCGACCGCCGGGCAATTGTCCTTGGCCGGGGCTTCGACACCTGCATCGACCAAGGACGTGCGCGGGGTCCAGATTTCAAGGAAGCCGGAGAGGAGGTGAACGGCGGCGTTGGTGTCGACCGTCGAGAAGCAGGCGTCCCCGCGCTTGTTGGTGTTTCCGGCTTCGGCATAGGGCGCTTTCGCCGCCGTGGCCTGATCGGCGCTGGCAAACGAAGGCACGATGGAAACAAGGCAGACGAGGGCGGTGCTCAGGCGGCAAAGGCTTAAAGCAGACATGGAATACCCGAAATAGTTGAACGAACGCGGGGAGAGGCAGAGTTCTTGTGTGACAGGTCAATTTCAAAAATATTGCCATTCTGTGAACCACCCGGCGTCCGCCTCTTGCCTTTCCGCTCCATCCCGCCAAAACTCGCTGGAAGACGATGAGCCCCAACCGGAATGCTGAAAGGAAGACATGGCAGCGCGCCAACGCATCATTCCGGTAAGACGCGAATACAATCGCTGGGTCGCCAACCAGACGCTGGAAGATTATGCGTTGCGCTTCACCGCAAAGAGCGCACGCCATTTCTCTTCGCAACGCATCTCGCAGACGGCGATCGGCGCAATCTCTTTCCTGGCGCTCGAGGCGATCGGCGGCGCAATCACCCTCTCCTACGGCACCACCAACGCCTTTTATGCCATTATCGTCGCAAGCATCGCGATGCTGGCGATCGGCCTGCCGATCAGCCGCTACGCCATCCGCCACGGCGTCGACATCGATCTTCTGACGCGCGGCGCCGGCTTCGGCTATATCGGTTCGACCATCACCTCGCTGATCTATGCGAGCTTCACCTTCATGCTGTTTGCGATCGAGGCTTCGATCATGTCCGGCGCATTGGAGCTCACCCTCGGCATCCCGCTCTGGATCGGATACATCCTCAGCGCCGTCATGGTGATCCCGCTGGTGACGCATGGCGTGCGGCTGATCAGCAAGTTCCAGCTGATGACCCAGCCCTTCTGGATCGTGCTGAATATCCTGCCTTTCATCTTCATCGCCTGTTTGGACTGGGAAAAGTTCGATCTCTGGCGCGCCTTTGCCGGCATCCGCCATGCCTCCGGTCCGCCCGGCACCATCGCCGATTTCGATCTGGTGGAGTTCGGTGCTGCCTCTGCCGTTATCCTGGCGCTGATGTCGCAGATCGGCGAACAGGCCGACTTCCTGCGTTTCCTGCCGCCGGACCCGCAGCGCAAGTGGCGCCATCGCCTGGCTGTTTTTCTCGCCGGACCCGGCTGGGTCATTATCGGCGCGCCGAAACTGCTTGCAGGCTCCTTCCTCGTCGTGCTGACCTTTGCCTCGGGCGTGCCGCTTGATCGTGCCGCGGACCCGGCGCAGATGTATCTGACCGCTTTCGGCTACATGGTCCCCTGGCACAACGCTGCGCTGTTGTTGATGGCCGCCTTCGTCGTCATCTCGCAGTTGAAGATCAACGTGATGAATGCCTATGCCGGCTCGCTCGCCTGGTCGAATTTCTTCTCGCGGCTGACCCACAGCCATCCTGGCCGCGTCATCTGGCTGGTCTTCAACGTCGCGATCGCCCTGCTTTTGATGGAGCTTGGCATCTACCGGCTGCTGGAGGAAACGCTCGGCATCTTCTCGATCATCGCCATGGCCTGGCTCTGCACGATCTCCGCCGATCTTTTCATCAACAAGCCCCTTGGCCTCGCTCCACCCGGCATCGAGTTCAAGCGTGCCCATCTCTACGACATCAACCCGGTCGGCCTTGGCGCCATGACGCTGTCGGCGACGGTGTCGCTGATTGCCCATTTCGGTGCCTTCGGCGAGATCGCCGCCTCGCTCGCTCCCTATATCACCCTCGTCATCGCGCTGATCGCCTCGCCGGTGCTCGCTTGGGCGACGAAAGGCAAGTTTTACCTCGCCCGCAAGCCGCGACACGGTTGGAAGAACCTGACGAACATCACTTGCTCCGTCTGCGAACACCCGTTCGAGCCGGAGGACATGGCCTGGTGTCCGGCCTACGCCGCGCCGATCTGTTCGCTCTGCTGCTCGCTCGACAGCCGCTGCCACGACATGTGCAAGCCGGCCGCCCGTTTCAACGCGCAGGTCGGCACCGTCGCCAAGGTACTGCTGCCCGACGCCATTCTGGGGAAGCTGACGACGCGACTCGGCCGCTACGGCATCGCCGTCGTGCTGGCCTTGACCGCCATCGGCGCAATCCTGGCGATGATCGCCCATCAGGTCGCCGCCGCCTCGCCTGAAACAGCCGAGGTCGTCAACCGCACTATCCTCATCGTCTTCTTCGTCTTCTCGGTGATATCAGGGGTCGTTTGCTGGTTCTATGTGCTCGCCCATGACAGCCGCGTCGTCGCCGAGGAGGAATCCTCGCGCCAGAATACGCTGCTGCTCAAGGAGATCGCCGCCCACAAGAAGACCGACACCGCCTTGCAGAGCGCCAAGGAGACGGCAGAGGCCGCCAATCGCGCCAAGAGCCGCTACGTCGTGGGATTGAGCCACGAACTGCGCACGCCGCTCAACGCCGTGCTCGGCTATGCCCAGATCCTTGAGCGCGACGAAACCATCCCGGCGCCACGTCAATCCTCGATCAAGGTCATCCGCCGCAGCGCCGAACACCTTTCCGGACTAATCGACGGCCTGCTCGATATTTCCAAGATCGAGGCCGGCCGCCTGCAGGTCTACTCCAATGAGATCAACATCCAGGATTTCCTCGACCAGATCGTCGATTTGTTCCGCCCGCAGGCGCAGGCAAAAGGCCTCGTCTTCATCCACGAGCGCTCGCCGGCCTTGCCGCAATTCGTCCGTACCGACGAAAAGCGGCTGCGCCAGATCCTCGTCAACCTGCTCTCCAATGCCATCAAGTTTACCGACGAAGGCAGCGTCACCTTCGATGTCGGCTATCGCAACCAGGTGGCGACCTTCACCGTTGCCGACACCGGCCGCGGCATCACCGAGAAAGATCTTCCCCGCATTTACGAACCCTTCCAGCGCGGCGAGGCCGAAAGCGTGCGGCCGATGCCGGGCCTCGGCCTCGGCCTCACCATCACCCGGCTTCTGACCAACACGCTCGGCGGCGAGATTTCGGTTTCGAGCGTCAAGGACGAGGGCTCGACTTTCCGCGTCCGCCTCATGCTATCGGCCGTCATGCGCGCCGTGGCCGCCGCGCCGCAGGAGAAGCGCATCGCCGGTTATGACGGCCCGCGCCGCACGCTCGTTATCGTCGACGATAACGAAGACCATCGCGAGATGATGCGCGAAATCCTGGCACCCCTCGATTTCATCATGCTGACGGCGGCGGGCGGCGCCGAATGCCTGACGCTGATCGAAGGCATCATGCCGGACCTCTTCCTCGTCGATATCCTGATGCCCGGCATGAACGGCTGGCAGCTCGTCTCGCGTCTGCGCGAGGCCGGCCAGACAGCGCCGGTGCTGATGCTCTCGGCCAATATCGGTGATGCCGCTGTTCTCAGCGACAGTGACGACAGCCACAATGATGCGATCGGCAAGCCGGTCGACATCCGCCAGCTCCGCGACAAGCTCGCTTTGCATCTTGGGTTGAAATGGGTCTATGCCGACGCTGCACCCGCAGTTCCCGTTAAGACCCAAGCGCCGATGCCGAGCCCAGGTGCTGCCCATGTGCAGGAATTGCTGCGGCTCGGTGAGATCGGCTATATCAGAGGCATCGAAGCCAAGCTTTCGGACCTTGCCAGGGTGGAGGCAAATCAGCCATTCACCGAGAAACTTCGCGCCTATGTCGCCGCCTTCGATCTCGCCGGCTTCATGACCTTCCTGCACGACTTCGACGAAAAGGTGGAACCCATTGGCTGAGCCGGCCCTCCCTCGCGACATCGTTCTGCTCGTCGACGACTCGCCCGAAGCGCTCGGCTTCCTGACCGACGCGCTCGAACAATCCGGCTTTTCCGTACTGATCGCCACGTCAGGCACCGCGGCCCTGGGTATCGTCGAGCGCATCACCCCCGATCTCATCCTGCTCGACGCCGTCATGCCCGCCATGGATGGCTTCGAGACTTGCCGCCGGCTGAAGGCGAATGCCGCGGTGGCGCAGGTGCCCGTCATCTTCATGACCGGCCTGACCGAGACCGAACATGTCGTGCACGCGCTGGAATCCGGCGGTGTCGACTATCTCAGCAAGCCGATCAATATCGACGAACTGCGCGCCCGCATTCGTGTCCATCTGCGCAATGCTCGCTCGGCCCAAAGCGCCCGCGTCGCGCTCGACGCAGCCGGCCGCCATTTGCTGGCCGTCAAAGGCGATGGCGCCATCCATTGGTCGACGCCGCAAGCAACACGGCTCGTCAACGCCGCCATGGGCAGCGACGACGGCATGGAAATCGTCGTCCGCCATATCGCGGGCTGGATGCGCGACCGCGCAGCCGCAGTGCGCGATAGCGTTATCTCTATCGCCCATGCCGGCCAGGCGGCGCTGCAACTCGCCTTCCTTGGCGCAATCGGGCCTGACGAATATCTCTTCCGCCTGACCGCCGCCAACCAGCGGCGCGACGACGAGGCACTGCGCCAGCGCTTCTCGCTCACCCAGCGCGAATCCGAAGTTCTGCTCTGGATCGCCAAAGGCAAGGCTAACCGCGACATCGGCGAAATATTGGGACTGTCGGCGCGCACGGTGAACAAGCACCTCGAACAGATCTACGTGAAGCTCGGCGTTGAGAACCGGGCGTCAGCAGCCGTCAAGGCCACGCACGTGCTGCACGAGATGTGAGGACGGGACGACAACCGCATCAAGCCACCCGATCCGGCAGGTCCCTGCCCTCGAAGAATGCCGTCACGTTGTCGACCACCTTCATACCCATGGCAGTCCGCGTCTCTTCCGTAGCGCTGCCGAGATGCGGCAGCACCATGACGTTCTCCATCCGCCGCAGCTCCTTCGGCACGTCAGGTTCCGCCTCATAGACGTCAAGCCCGGCGCCACGAATCGTCCCCGCTTCAAGTGCTGCAATGAGCGCCATCTCATCCACCACGTCACCGCGCGCGGTATTGATGAGAAAAGCATTCGGCTTCATCGTCGAAAGCCGCGCCGCATTCATCAGGTGCCTGTTCTCTGCTCCGCCAGGGCAGTGCAACGAAACGAAATCGGCAGCCGCCAGCACATCCTCGATCGCCGGCAATTGCCGCGCGCCGTACCGCGCCGCCTCCGCGGGATCGACGGTCGAGCGATTGAAGAACACGACGTCCATGCCGAAGCCGAAATGGCAGCGTTGCGCAAACGCCTTGCCGATCCGGCCGAAGCCGATGATGCCGACCGTCTTGCCGGTTACCTTGGTGCCGATCATATGGGTCGGGCACCAGCCCGTCCATTCGCCGCCGCGCAGTTGCCGTTCGCCCTCGCCGCCGCGCCGGGCAACGGAGAGTAGCAGCAGCACGGCGATATCGGCCGTGCAGTCGGTCAGCACGCCGGGCGTATTCGTCACCGCAATGCCCTTCGCCCTGGCGGCTGATATGTCGATATGATTATAGCCGACGCCAAAATTTCCGAGGATCTTAGTGACCACAGGCGCGCCTTCGAAGACGGCGACCGGCAACCGATCGGAAACCGTCGGCAGCACCGCATCATAGGTAGAAAGCGCCAGCCTCAGCTCATATTCGCCGAGCGGACTGTCGTTGCAGTTGAGCGTCACATCGAAACGTTCGGCAAGGACGGCCTCCACCGCGGCTGGCCAGCGCCGGGTGACGAGAATGCGGGGTTTAGACATGGGCGGCTCCACTCGACGCTTCAAAAGGATGACGAGAGTTAAAGCATGTCGCGCAAAAGTGTGCAGCGGTTTTGCGCTAACGACTTGCGTAAAAACAAAGACCTAAAGCGCGAGGAGCGATTCCGAAAGATCGCGACGAACTTTAGACCAGCCCGGCGGAAATTGGAACGTTTCGCAAAAAGAAAGAAGCCCGGTCGGAACCGGGCTTCGATAGTCATCGCTCACAAAGGTAGCGAAAGCTTACTTGCCCTGCGGGACGTAGGTGTACTTGCCGTCCGCGCCCTTCTTCCATTCGTACATGATGTAACCAGGGATCTTCGGGTCGCCCTTTGCGTCGAACGAAATGTCGCCGAGAACCGTCGGGAACGGACCCTTTTCCTTCATTGCCGTGGCAACAGCCTCAGGATCCACCGAACCGGCAGCCTTGGCGGCACCGACGATCGCCTGCATCGCAGCATAGGAATAGAGCGTGTAGGCTTCCGGGTTGAAACCGGCGGCCTTGAACTTTTCGACGAGTTCCTTGTTGGCCGGGTTCAGCGTCGGATCAGGACCGAAAGTGTTCAAGGTACCGGCGACAGCGTCGCCAGCGATCGAGGCCAGTTCGTTCGAAACGATACCGTCGCCCGAAACCAGCGTTGCCTTCAGGCCCTGATCGGCGGCCTGGCGGATGATGAGACCGGCTTCCGTGTGCAGGCCGCCCCAATAGATGATCGAGACGCCGGCTTCCTTCATCTTGGCGATGAGGGCCGAGAAGTCCTTGTCGCCGACGTTGATGCCTTCGTACATGACTTCCGTCAGACCGGCGGCATTCATCGCCTTCTTGGTTTCGTCAGCAAGACCCTGACCGTAAGGTGTCTTGTCGTGAACGACGGCGATCTTGGCGTCCTTGAAGTGATCGGCAAGATACTTGCCGGCGATGGCGCCCTGCTGGTCGTCACGGCCGCAGGTACGGAACGTGTTCCAGAGGCCCCGTTCCGTAAACTTCGGATTCGTAGCGGCCGGGGTGATTTCGAGGATACCGTTTTCGGCATAGACTTCCGAAGCCGGGATCGAAACGCCAGAGTTGAAGTGGCCGATGACGAACTTGACGCCGTCGGCAACGAATTTGTTGGCGACCGAGATGCCCTGCTTCGGGTCGGAGACGTCGTCGCCGAGCTCGAGCTTGATCTGCTCGCCGTTGATGCCGCCAGCAGCATTGATGTCGGCGGCCGCCTGCTCGGCGCCCTTCTGGAGCTGAGCGCCGAACGCGGCGTTCGGGCCAGTCAGCGGACCAGCGACTGCGATGAGGACGTCGGCCCATGCGTTGCCGCTGAAGGCGACCATCGCCGTCAGAGCCACTGCCGACAGAAGAGACTTCTTCATATTGTTACTCCCAATTTTTGGGCGGGTTCCGGTCCAAGGCCCAGCGCACTACCCACCATTGACTGCGCTAGGAAAGCTGTTCCACTCTGAAGGCAATTCATGCCTAGTTTCAACGGACTGTCAATGTTTGTCCTTCCACGAAAACGCGGAAGTTTTTTCATACAGCCAGTAATAGTTGTTGACCATCTGATTGGTGCGGCGAAAGCGGAAGCCGGCCGTCGAGAAGACCAGCAGCATTACGAAATCGATGCAGTAGTAGAGGGTGCTGAGCATCGGCCCATCAAACAGGGCGTGGTGCAGGAACTGCATCGCCCAGGCGAGTAGGAAGGTGTAGACGACAGTCAGCGGATAGTCGTTCCAGCCTTCGGCAACCGCCTTGCCGGCGCGCCAGGCCGTCCAGAAGCCAATCAGCACGACGATCGCGCGGATGATCAAGCGGGCGCCGGTATCGCTTTCGAAGAAAAGTCCCTGCATGTCAAACTCCCCCCTTCGAGCTAGTGTCTTCCGCCTTCGAGATAAGCGGCACGGACTTCAGGATTGGCGAGCAGCTCCTTGCCGGAGCCGCTCATCGTTACCTTGCCGTTCACCATCACGTAAGCGCGGTGCGAAAGCCTGAGGGCGGCAAATGCGTTCTGTTCGACAAGAAACACCGTCAACCCTTCCTGTTCATTAAGCTTCCGAATCGCCTCGAAGATGCCCTTGACGATCAGCGGCGCCAGACCAAGCGAGGGTTCGTCGAGAAGCAGCAGCTTCGGGCGCGCCATCAGCGCGCGGCCGATCGACAGCATCTGCTGCTCGCCCCCCGAAAGGGTGCCGCCGCGCTGGGCATGGCGTTCCTTGAGACGTGGGAAGAGCGTGAATATCTTCTCGACGTCCTCGGCGAAGTATTTGAGATTGTCGAGGCCGGCGCCCATCTGAAGGTTCTCCAGAACCGTCATGCGTGGAAAGATGCGGCGACCTTCCGGCGACTGCGCGATGCGCAGGCGGGCGATTTCATGGGTCGGAAGCTTGGTGATGTCGCGGCCCTCGAAGACGACCGAACCGACACGGGCCTGCGGGCTGCCGCAGACTGTCATCATCAGCGTCGACTTGCCGGCGCCGTTGGCGCCGATCAGGCTGACGATCTCGCCCTTGTTGACCTGGACATCGACGCCGGCCAGCGCACGGATATTGCCATAATAGGTTTCGACGCCATTCACCTGAAGGAGCGGTTGACCCGTCATTACTTCATCGCCCATCAGTTTGCGCCTCCTTCGAGCTGCTCGACGGTTGCGATCACCTCTTCCACTTCTTCATCCTCGACACCGAGATAGGCCGCGATGACCTTCGGATCGTTCTTCACGTGATCCGGCGTGCCATCTGAAATCTTCTGGCCGTATTCGAGGACGACGACGTGGTCGGAGATTTCCATGACCACCGACATGTCGTGCTCGATGAGCAGGATAGATGTTCCGGTTTCAGCGCGGATGCTCTGCAGCAGCGCGTTGAGCGTAGCCGATTCCCGCGGGTTCAGGCCGGCGGCCGGTTCGTCTAGGCATAGCAGCTCCGGGCCGGTGCACATGGCACGGGCGATCTCTAGACGCCGCTGGGCGCCGTAGGGCAGATCGCCTGCCGGATCGTCGGCGCGGTCGATCAGATCGGCCTTCTCCAGCCAATAGCGCGCAAGCTCGATTGATGCGGCCGCCTCCCGTTTGTAGGGACCGATGCCGATGAGGCCGAGGATCGTATAACCCGACGCCTTCATCAGCTTGTTGTGCTGGGCGACGAGCAGATTCTCGAGAACCGTCAGGCCGGAGAATAGCCGGATGTTCTGGAAGGTGCGCGCCACCTTGGCTTCTTTAGTGATGCGAAAGTCCGGCAAACGCTCCAGCAGGTGCTGCTTGCCGCTCTTCTGGTTGAGCGTGATCATCCCCATCGTCGGCTTGTAGAAGCCGGTGATGCAGTTGAAGACGGTGGTCTTGCCGGCACCGTTCGGCCCGATCAGCGCGGTGATATCGCCGCGCTTGGCTTCGAAGGAGAAGTCGTTGATGGCCATAAGACCGCCGAACTTCATCGACAGGTGTTCGACCTTGAGAAGCGTATCGCTGGACATGGTGTTGGTGACGGGGCTCATCAACCATGGCCCTCCTTGATGAAGCTTCCGGATATTGCCTTGCGCGCCTTGAGGAAGGCGGTCGGTTCACGCGAACCGACGAAACCGCGCGGCTTGAACAGCATGACCACGACCATGGCGAGGCCGAAGATCAGCATACGATACAATTCTGGCGTGAAAGTCGGCCCGAAGATCACTTTCAGGAAGTCCATTTCGCGCAGCAACTCGGTGCCGCCGACCATGACGATTGCGGCGATCGCAATGCCGGTCAGAGAACCCATGCCGCCGAGGACGACGATGGCGAGGATGACGGCCGATTCCAAGAAGACGAAGGATTCCGGCGAAACGAAGCCCTGACGGGCAGCAAAGAAGGACCCGGCGAAACCGGCAAACATCGCTCCCGTCGCAAAGGCCGTGAGTTTGGTCGTCACCGTATTGATGCCGAGCGAACGGCAGGCGATCTCGTCTTCGCGCAACGCTTCCCAGGCGCGCCCGATCGGCATGCGGCGCAGTCGGATGGTCACGTAGGCGGTCAGCATGCAGAGCGCCAGGATAAGGTAAAAAAGGAAGATCTTGTAGTAAGCTGAGGACATCGGCAGGTGAAAGAGCTTGGCGAAGCCGCCGGCCGTCGCATCGAAGGGAATGCCGAAGAGCGTCACCTTGGGAATGCTCGAGATACCGAAAGTCCCCTTGGTGACATCCGTCCAGTTGATGATGACGAGGCGGATGATTTCGCCGAAGGCGAGCGTCACGATGGCGAGGTAGTCGCCGCGCAGGCGCAGCACCGGGAAGCCGAGGATGACGCCCCAGAGTGCGGCGAAAATGCCGGAAAGCGGCAGGAGAACCCAGAAGGACAGGCCGAAATGGCTCGAAAGCAGCGCATAAGAATAGGCGCCGACTGCGTAGAAGGCGACATAGCCGAGATCGAGAAGACCGGCGAGGCCGACGACGATGTTCAGCCCCCAGGCAAGCATCACATAGATCAGGATCTGGATGCCGAAATTGTCGACATATGTCAGCGAGCCCTGAGGCCCTTTGATCGCCACCACCACCATGGGATAAAGCAGCAGCGCGATCAGCGCGATCTTTAGGAAATGCCGGTGGAAGAAGCTCTTCTCGGTTGAGATGGCGAGTTCACCCTGTCTCGCCTTTGCCAGCTTGCGGCTGTCGAGATGCGGCCGCAGGAAAACCACCGTGGCGAAGCGGCCGATCGCGGCGACAGCGACGAAGATCGCAAGCAGCCCCCAGCGCTGGACGATGATCAACTCGTTGTTGATGTTCTGGTCGGTCTTGAGGCCGACATACAAAACGAACATGCCGAACGACAGGATGGCGGCGAAAAGAGCTTCGGTAAGGCCTTTACGGACAAGTCCTGCATCGGGCTTGCCTGCGGAATTATCAATGTTTGCCATGACGTTACACCTTCTCGACTTCCGGCCGTCCAAGAATACCCGTCGGCTTGAAGATCAGCACGAAAGCGAGGATGGCGAACGTCGCGACATCCTTGTACGCGATGGTGAAATAGGCCGACCACAGCGATTCGATCAGGCCTATCATCAATCCGCCGAGAACCGCGCCCGGCAATGAGCCGATGCCGCCGAGAACGGCTGCCGTAAATGCCTTGACACCCGGCGTGAAGCCGTCGGCGAACGAGGCGACACCATAATACATCAGGTACATCGTGCCGGCGACGGCGGCCAGTGCCGCACCCATGACGAAGGTGATCGAAATCGTCTGGTCGACATTGACGCCCAGCAGCGCCGCCATCTTGCGGTCCTGCTCCGTGGCGCGCTGGGCACGGCCGAGTGCGGTACGATTGACGATGTACCAAAAGACGGCGAGCAGCACGACCGTGATCACGATGATGACGATCTGTTTCAGCGACACCGAGACGTTGCCGAACTGATAGACCGAGCTGATCATCGGCGGGATCGGCTTGTTGCGCGGACCCTGCGTCACCTGGATGAAATTGGACAGCACGATCGACATGCCGATGGCGGTGATCAGCGGCGCCAGGCGGAAGGAACCGCGCAACGGACGGTATGCGACTCGCTCGATCGTCCAATTCCACAAACTCGTCATCAGCATCGCGACGACAAGCATCGCCAGCAGCAGAACCGCCACCGGAAGACCTGCGAAGATGGATGTGAGGACGAGAAAGACGATAAGAGCGGCGAAGCCACCGAGCATGAAAATGTCGCCATGGGCGAAATTGATCATGCCGATAATGCCGTAAACCATCGTATAGCCAATAGCCACAAGGCCATAGATGGATCCGAGCGTCAGCCCATTGAAGAGCTGCTGGACGAAATACTCCATATGTCGTTTTCCCCTGGATACGAGCCCAACAGGCTGCATCTCTTTTTGGTTCTTTGGTTCCCCGTTTCAGAGAACCTCATAGGCCGAATGCATACCGGTTTCGTTGGAAATGTGAAGACAAAAAGGATTTACTCCGACAAATTCTTGTCCGAACAGGCCTAACTGGCGCATTTTGAACCAAAGTCCACAGAAAATCGGCAAGGAAGGACCTATTTTTGGTCATAAACTGCCAGCGAGTTAACGATCCGAAGATGTCGCCGTCGATTTTCTACGCCGTTCGTCGCACAAGCTATTCCATAGAATTGGAAGATGGCGCAAATTCAAACCCCAACCCAGGTTCTTTTACGAATATCATTTCACCAGCAGACGCCCGATCTTCGTCTGACATCACTGAAAACTTATGGTAGCATCGTGGAACTGCGGTATCGGGGATGCAGCGCGCGACGGGAAGCACCATATCAAGCATGTGGTGAAAGGGATGGTTTGCGGATGAGCGACCGTGGGTGCTCGCCGCATGGCGAACGGCAAAAGGACAATGCTGAGGACATTTGAACGGGCGGCGCTCGAAGCCGGCAAGGCCATTATCACGGTCTTGCGCAATGGCTTCCCGGTCGCCATGAAAGCGGATGCAAGTCCAGTGACGGTCGCCGACGAGGAGGCCGAACGCATCATCCTCGCTCATCTCGCCAGAGATTATCCCGAAATACCCGTCGTGGCGGAAGAATCCGTCGCCGCCGGAAAGGTGCCCGACATCGCCGGCCGAGGCTTCTTCCTGGTCGACCCTCTCGACGGCACGCGCGAATTCGTCGATGGGCGGCAGGAATTCACCGTCAACATCGCCTATATCGAGAACGGCGCCCCGGTGGCCGGCATCGTCTATGCGCCGGCGCTCGGCCTTGCCTTCTCGGGAGAACGGGGGCGGGCGCAAAGGCTCGTCGTGACCGATGATTTCGCGGTTGGCGCACGCGCCGCAATCGCCGTGCGCGAACAGCCGGACGACAGGCTGGCGCTTGCAAGCCTTCGTCACAACAGCCCGGAGACCGGAAACTTCCTCGCCCACCACGCGATCTCCAAATGCACGAATATCGGCTCCTCGCTGAAATTCTGCCTGCTGGCCGAAGGCAAGGCCGACGTCTATCCGCGCTTCACGCGTACTATGGAATGGGACACAGCGGCTGGCGATGCGGTGCTGCGCGCCGCTGGCGGTTCGACGGTGACGCTGGACGGCGCACCGCTGACCTACGGCAAGACCGGAACTGCCGCCGATTTCGACTTTGCCAACCCGAACTTCATCTCCTGGGGCGGCACCAAACGCGTCCTCGAACCGGTGTAGCCACCCGCAGCAATCCCTGAACGTCGGGCAGCGGCGCGATTTCTCGCACCGTGACGATTTCTGCACCTGCCGCGGCAGTCGCAACCGGCCTCAGCTTGGAGCCCGTCCCTTCTCTCCTAATGTCTGCCGGAAGTGTGCAGCGGTTCCGGGACAACAACACGCGCTTGGGAAGCGGGCGCCACGTGATCCAGGTCATATCGTCTTGTCATGATCGAGCGGCTGTCCACGGGACCGGACCGCTGGCAGCGGTCTGAGAGTGATTCGCAAACGGCGTGCGCGGATCAGGTGATTCTGGGGTGCGACGCCGTTTTTCCATCGTTCCGACGCCAGATCGTGACCCGTTCCGCCTTGATTTTGTCATATTCCGACACAGTTTGAGAATGATCGAGCAGCCTCGCTAAAAAGTTTTCGCGTCGGCAATCGTTAAAATTACCGTCTGACGACCGTCGGTCGCGTGCCGAAACAGCACGTCGGAACACCCCTGGAAGCCCTCGCCAAAGGCCTAGAAACCTTGACGAAATTCCAATTATTAACGAAATATCATGAGCTTGCCTCAACTTAACGCAAATGCGAAAGATTTGCTGCGATGCGATATTTCTCTGGACACCATTACACAATTGTCGCATTTTTCCGTTTTAGTAGGGTTACCAAGACCTGAGTGCAGCCCTGGTGACAGGGTAAACCATTGATCGCCTATTGCCGCCGCACCCCTCGAAGACAACAGAGTACGATCCTTGAGCATCACGGAACTAAACAACAGCATTTCGACAGAGTCCTTTAGGCCAAGCCGCCGCCAGCAGCCCAGCCCTAAGATCCAGACCCCTGTCATCCATAGCGATGCGCCGCAGGCGCCGTGGATGGATCTCGTCTTGAAGCGGGCGTTCGACATCGTTTCGTCGTTGAGCGCCCTCCTCGTCCTCGCCCCTTTCCTTCTGTTCGTCGCCTTGCTGATCAAGCTCGACAGCCCAGGACCGGTGCTCTTCAAGCAGACCCGCTGGGGCAAGAACTGCAAGACCATCAAGGTCTACAAGTTCCGCTCGATGCGCACCGATCTTTGCGATGTCTCGGGTATTGCCCAGACAGTGAAGAACGATCCGCGCATCACCCGCGTCGGCGCCATTCTTCGCCGCACGAACGTTGATGAGCTGCCGCAGTTGCTGAACGTGCTGATGGGTCACATGTCCGTCGTCGGTCCGCGCTGCCATGCAATCGGCATGCGTGCCGGCGGCATGCTCTACGAAGAGCTGGTTCCGGAATACCATCAACGCCATGCCATGCGTCCCGGCATGACGGGTCTTGCCCAGATGCGCGGCCTGCGCGGCCCGACCGACCGTCCGGCCAAGGCGCGCGCGCGCATCGTCAGCGATCTCTATTACGTCGGGAATTTTTCGATTGTGATGGACATCCGCATCATTGCCGGAACCGTCGTGTCGGAGCTGACCCGCGGAAAAGGTTTCTAAGCTTTATGAAAGGGACCGGCTGCCTCGGCAGCCGGTCCCGCAATGCTCTGGCGCCCGCCTGCATGCGGCTGACCAAGAGCTTGCGCATTGCGCTCCTCAGATAAGTCCCAGCGTGTGTGACGAGAGACCGAAATGATCGTGACTCATCGCTGCCTTTGCCGGCCGCCGACCAGCGCGCGCATTCGATTTCGCGCCGAGTAAGCCTCGCCGACCGGCTGTCGTCCGAACTGCATCGTCGCAAAACCTTGGCCAGAAGTTCCATGCACCTGTGACGCAGCGCCATCGCGTGCTTGGACATGGGCAAGCGCCTGAAAAGGCGTAGATGTATTATTTCAGGTCATCGCCGTGCGAGCGCGAAGGCGAAGGCACTCTTCAGCGCATGCATCTGAAAGAGCGGGTTGAGGCGGCGTCTTTTGGCAACGCCGCCCGCAATCGCCCCTCCTTACAGAAGATTAGGCACGATCGTCCGCTTCGCCACGGTCACCAATCTGATGCAATAGAAGAAATCGGTCGCCCAGCAAAAGCCGGTCAGGCTTCCCTCCGAGTTGCCGGTCAGCCGGACTTCGATGAAAGCCGTGCGGTCGCTTCTCGGGAAAGCCGAGGGCAAGATAAAAATCGAAGTCCGCAAGCTTTGTCATCTCGCCGAGCCGCTCCTTGCCGCCGTTCGGCGCGACCGGTCCGTGAAGGCGAAAATCCAGCATCCTCAATGCAATCGCCGCGCGCACGCTCACTTCTTTTCATCTTCGTACCACGTATGGCCTGCTTCAACCGAACCCCGCCGCTGGCAGCAAAAGGCTCCGAGCCGGGGCGTTGGCAAAGACGACTTTTGCACTGCATCCGACGAACCAGATCACCAAAAGCGCGAGCTGGACTGATACACCAAAAGGAACGGAGACGATGTCTTGCGCTCAGCCCTATACCCAGCGCCACAAAGATCATCCCGGCAAATCAGTCCTATTTCTTCGGCTCGCCCCCTTTTTGCAGCGCTACAAATTGACGGCCTGCAGAAGGCCGTCCCAGGCCACCGGCCGCGCCAGGGCATCTAAATTTGTTATCAAAGTCTTACGATGAGTTTAGGCAATTTTTAAATGTGGCAAGCTAGAGTGGCGTCCGTGGTCTTGCGTTGTGTAGAGAGTCCAATGACCGAAATGATACGTCCCCGAGTTAAATATGTCATCGGCCCCGATGGCAGCCCCCTGACGATCGCGGATCTTCCGCCGCCCAATACGCGGCGCTGGGTGATCCGTCGGAAGGCAGAGGTTGTCGCGGCTGTTCGCGGTGGCCTGTTGAGCTTGGAAGAGGCCTGCGAGCGTTATACGCTCACGGTCGAAGAATTCCTCTCCTGGCAGTCATCGATCAACAGCCATGGCCTTGCCGGCCTGCGCACCACGCGCATCCAGCAATATCGCCACTGATCGCACGCCATCATCGACATCTATTTCGGGCCGGACGCATCTCCCGTCAGGGAATGAAGAAGGCCCGAAATCATTGACGAGGCGGCGTAACACCAGAGGCCGGGCTGGGTGAAGGCGTTTGCCACCCCCGTTGTCTTCGCCGCCGCAATGACGATCGCGACCAGCAGCACGTCCATCATTGACCACTTGGACAGATGCGGCACGACGCGACGATAGAACAGGCTGCCGGCCCCACCGCCGGCGGTCGTCACTTCCGCGGCAATGCCGATCATCTTCAGAAGCGGGAGCAGAATCGAAACCAATGCGACGATCGCCGCCAACAGCCCATCCCCGCCTTGCCACAGCGACATGACGATCTCGATGAGCGAAGGCGTTCTGTCGAAGAAATACAGCGTCTCGAAATGGACCAGCGGCAGGACCAGGCCGAGCGCCAGGAAGAACGGCGCGGCCACCAGAAGAACGGGGCGGATCATCAAAAGCGCTCTCATTGCGCTGAACCCCGCATCGATCCGACATTTTTCATGAACACTTCGTCTCCCAAAGAATCGCCGCACAGGCTTGGCACGGCTGTGTGGCCGTGTCACCGTCGGCTACCACCATATCTGGTTGCAAGGAATGACAATGGACATTCGAAATGAAGATGGCGCCTCCGGGGGCCGCTATGCAGCCGAGGTCGAAGGGCATGCGGCGGAGATGACCTATTCGCGCGCATCGGCGAAGCTTATCATCATCGACCATACGGCTGTACCCGATGCGCTGCGCGGCAAGGGTGTAGGCCAGGCATTGGCGCTTCATGCCGTGGAGGCAGCCCGAACCGGCGGCTGGAAGATCATACCGCTGTGCCCCTTTTTCAAGGCGCAGGCACAGCGCCATCCGGAATGGCAGGATGTGGTGAACTGATTCTGGCCCGAAGGGGCGGTTTTAAGCCGACGACCCTTCAGACGGCGAAAACACCAAAAGCCATGTATGACGGACAGTGCGCCCGTCATACATGGCTTCTCAGTGGCGATCGCCAGGGCGCCGAAGTCGGCGCCCGCGGTTTTCCTTTACGCCCTAGAACAGGATGATTTTAGGCCAGATCGGCCTAAGATCTGAATCCTGTTCTAAATTGAAGAGTAAGAGCATGATGTCGTCCGAAAACCGCTCACACTTTTCGGCATCATGCTCTGGCGCGGGCGCCGCTGTCACGCTCTTCCAGCGCCGTCGCTCTTGCATATTCGGCCTGCATCTCCTCGAGCGCCATTTCCAGCGTCTCTTCCTGCATCTTCAGTTCCTTGATCGAAACCTGCAGGTTATCGGCCCGCTGACGCGCGGCCTTGGCGAAGGTCGGATAGGCAAAGTGATTCGGATCTGAGATACCGGACTTCTTTTCCTCGACGACGATCTGGCTTTCCAGATCCTTCGTCATTCGTTCGAATTCGGACATCATCATCTGCAACTGCTGCAATTGACGTCGTTTTTCGTTCACCTGAAACTCTTTCAGACGAACGAGGCTCTCTCGCGACTTCATACGCATTACTCCCGTGATGCGAGACCCCGGCTCAACTTGAAACCGCCCTGCGCGCCGCTTTGACACGGTTTGCTAAAAAATTTCCTGCGATATTAACAAATACCTACCGCTGGTAACCTTTCGTTTACGGGCATCGTTAATGATAGGCCAGATGATTTAAGGGTCGGTAAATGCCGCGGCATGAAGTTCGAACCTTTTCATTGGCGAGTCGGATGAATCACTTAGCGCCTTTTCCTAATGTCAAAGTTTAGGAACGCCATTTGAGATTCCTATTGGAAAACAGAGAAATGGAAAAAATATTTAATAAATTCGATACTCCTTGCCAGAGTGAATTAGAATTTGTTAACCATTTCGTGGCAGCTTCCAAATCACGTAGCGTGTTCGGTATCGTGTAGGGGGCCAGACCACCTTTCGGCGGCGGTAAAGGGGATAATTATGCGGGTACTTCTCATCGAGGATGATAGCGCGACGGCGCAGAGCATCGAGTTGATGCTGAAATCAGAAAGTTTTAATGTTTATACCACCGATCTCGGTGAAGAAGGCGTCGATCTGGGCAAGCTGTATGATTATGACATCATCCTTCTCGATCTGAACCTGCCCGACATGTCCGGATATGAAGTGCTTCGCACGCTCCGGCTGTCCAAGGTCAAGACACCGATCCTCATTCTGTCGGGCATGGCCGGCATCGAAGACAAGGTTCGCGGCCTCGGCTTCGGCGCCGACGACTACATGACCAAGCCCTTCCACAAGGACGAGCTCGTCGCCCGCATCCATGCCATCGTCCGCCGCTCCAAGGGCCACGCCCAGTCGGTCATCATGACTGGCGAACTGATCGTCAATCTCGACGCCAAGACTGTCGAAGTCGGCGGCCAGCGTGTCCACCTGACGGGCAAGGAATACCAGATGCTGGAGCTGCTTTCGCTCCGTAAAGGCACTACCCTCACCAAGGAAATGTTCCTGAACCACCTTTATGGTGGCATGGACGAGCCGGAACTGAAGATCATCGACGTCTTCATCTGCAAGCTCCGCAAGAAGCTCGCCAACGCCGCCGGCGGCGCCAACTACATCGAGACCGTCTGGGGCCGTGGCTACGTTCTGCGCGAGCCGGATGGTGCCGAATACGCAGAAACCGCCTGATTTTCCGATCCCCCTTATCGGATAACGAAAATCCCGCCCTTTCGGCGGGATTTTTCGTTTCTGCCTGGCAATAAGAAACCGTCCTGAGAGGATCGGGGCTGGATCGGTACAAAGGGAAACAGTGGCTGCGGCCGAACGTGCGTACACCTTCGGCATCATGCTGCATGGAGAGAGGCATGCCATCAGGCAGCGATTGCGCGGTTTCCAAAAACAGCGGTCAAGATCTTGCGATCGAACGGCTTCAGCAGGAAGTCGGTGGCACCGGCCCGTTTGCCCGCCATCAGTTTCTTCAGATCCGCCTCGACGACACAGTAGTAGATCTTGACCTCTTTGCCGCCGTCCATGGCGCGGATGGCGGCGATGAGGTCGAGAGCGCCTTCCATGCCGGAATCGACGATCAGATATTCCGGCAGCTCCGCCTGGCAGCGCTGCAGTGCCTCGCCGGCGTTGGAGGCCTCGCTGACAAGAAAGTCGAGTTCAGAGAGAATGCGCTTGCCGACCTTGCGGACGATATCCGAATTATCGGTGATCATGAACCTTTGCATGGGCGCTCCTTTGCCCCCGCATTCGTCGCAGCAAGAGGCCTCTTACAACCCTGGAGGATAGGTCCATCAGGCTAAGGAATCGTTACCGGACGGGCGCGTACACCCGCCCCTGCTCCGAAATCAGGCAGCGGCGGCTACCGCAGTGAACACCAGCTCTTCTGGGCTGGCGCTGTGATCAAGCGTCATTCCGCACTCCTGCGCCAGAAGCACGGTGTAATAGGGCTGGATCGAATGAGCGTCGATCGCCTCCTCGATGGTGCCGGTCGATATCTCGACGAATTTCGGCGGCAAGCGCATCAGTTTGCCTTTGGCCGTGAGCTTGAACCTTGCATCGAATTCGGGGTTCTCAAGCGTTACTTCGAGGACGCCGCCGCGCGGGATAGCGGAATAAGCAACCAGAAAGAGGTTGAGCAGCAGCTTGACGCGATTCTTGGCGACGATGGCGCGCGGCCCGTTCCAGATCACTTCGGTCTTCTTCTCGGCGACGGCGAAATCTTTGGCTGCTCGCTCGGCCTCGCCGGTGTCGATCGAGGCACCGACAGAACCCGAAGCGCCAAAGGCGAGACGTGCGAATTTCAGGCGGACGGAGGCGTTGAGCGCGCTGGTGCGGATCAGGTCCATCGCATCGGCATCGGCACCACCCTCATCCAGGAGTTCTAGGCCGTTATTGATCGCACCGACCGGTGAGATGACATCGTGGCAAACGCGGCTGCAAAGAAGCGCGGCCAGATCCGGGCCGGCCAAGGTGAGATTAAGGTTCTTGGACATCATCGTCTCCTGAGGGGCAGCAATTTCATTGCGCCCGGGAATATGCTTCATCAAAATTGCGCGAAGTTTGCGATCGTATTCGGTGCCATAATGACACCATATTTGGTAAACCGATTGTTAAGATCATCGGCGCAAAATGCACCAATCGCCGCGAGCGCTTGCCCGCTCCAGCCAAACGACGAACGGATGATACCATGCGCCCTCGATTTCCGCACCGATTCATCGACTTCTACAGGTTGCTTTCGGCCCTCGTCTTCTCCTCGCTGATGGTTGCCGGACCTGCCTCTGCCCAGGACAACGGCCAGTACACGATGCAGGAAATCGTCGACGCCGGCCACTCCTTCTTCGGTTCCGCCAGCGGCGGACTTGCCAAAGTCGTCGAGAGTGCCTTCCAGAAATACGGCCTGCCAAATGGCTACATTCTTGGACAAGAGGGCGGCGGCGCCTTCATCGCCGGTCTCACCTATGGCGAAGGCCAGTTGAACACCAAGAACGCCGGCGAACATAATCTCTACTGGCAAGGTCCCTCGCTCGGCCTCGATTACGGCGGCCAAGGCTCGCGCGTAATGATGCTGGTCTACGACCTGCCCTCCGTCAACGGTATCTATGCCCGGTTCGGCGGCGTCAGCGGCTCTGCCTATGTGATCGCCGGATTCGGCATGACGCTGCTCAAGAACAATGACGTCCTGGTCGTGCCGATCCGCACCGGCGTCGGCGCCCGCCTGGGTATCAATGTCGGCTATCTGAAGATCACCCAGGCACCGACCTGGAACCCCTTCTGAGGCCGCAAGGCCGCTGGAATCCATCCCCGCCGGCATCAGCGGCCTTGCCATGCGTGTCCTGCGTGCTTAATCATCGCGGCTGACCCCGTATCAACCTTCGAATCGATGGCCGCGCCGTGATCGAATATGCTCTCTTGTTCGGATTGGGCTTCCTGACCGCGGCCTTCCTCGTTTTTCTGGTCTCACCCGCCGTTCACCGCCGCATTGTCTGGTATACCGAGAACCGCTTGAAGGCGACCATGCCGCTAAGCCCGCAGGAGGTTCGCGCCCAGAAGGATATGGTGCGCGCGCTCTATGCCGCTGAAAATGCCCGGACCGCCCAGGACCTTCTGCGTGAGCGGGAAAAATCCCTTTCGCTCCAGCTTCGCCACGACGCGCTTGCCGTCGATGCAGGCAGGCTTGCCGCCGATATCGGCGAATTGCAGGCCCAGATCGGCGAGATGCATGTCGAGGCCGCCGAGCAGCGCTCGCATCTGCGCAAGGACGAGAATTATATCAGTCAGTTGAAGACCAATCTGCATATTGCCGAACAGTCCGTTGCCAACAAGGAGAGCGAACTGGCGACGATGAGGACGCGGCTGAGCAAGCTCGGCGAACAGACCGATGGACTGAGGATCGACCTGGCTGCACGCGAAACCGAGGCGGAGAGCCTGAAATTTCGCGCCAACGCCTTGCGCGACGAACGAGACACGTTGCGCCAGGACGTCACCCTGCTGCAGAAGCGTGCCAAGGATGCCGAACAGAAATTGACGCAGCAGCAGCACATGGTGATCCGCCTGGAGGATAAGGCCGCGCGCGACAGCGCGTCGGCCGCCGAAAAAGAAACCCTGGTCACTCGCCGCCAGCAGGAGATCGTCAAGTTGAAGGAACAGTTGAAGGCCGCCAATGCCGAGATCCGCAAGGTCAACCGCGTGCTGCGCGACGCCGGTCTTGCCGGGATGGCCGCGGAGTTGCCGGCGGAGATGGCGGCCGAAGATACGACGACAGTCACGCTCGACGCCGCCGTTGGCACGGCTGAGATAGGCCAGGATGTCCGCAAACGCAGCGCCGCCCTTGCCGAGCGCTTGCAAAACGCAAAGGCCGTACCCGGGCGCGATGGCACGATCCGCGAGGAGATCGCCTCGATCGCCGCCAACATGGTGGCGCTGACCGCACTCAATGAAGGTCCCTCATCGCCGATCCGCACGCTTCTCGCGGAGGCTGCGGAAAAGAGCCCGAACGATCGCGTCAGCCTTGCCGACCGGGCAACGGCGATCATCGCCGATCCCCAGCGCTGAGACCTGCAGCAATTCAATATGCTACGGCGTCCTTCGTGTGTCTAAAAAGACGCTATAATTTAGATCCGACCCATCGCGGAAGCCATGGAAAATAGAGCGATCCCCGTCGCCGTCGCGGCGTTAAGGCTGTCGAGTTCCTCCGACTGTGGAATGCGCGCGCTCTGAAAGCGCGCAAGCAGCGCCTCCGGTAACCCCTCCCCCTCCGTGCCGACGACGAGCGCCATACGCATTGAAGCCGGAATAGCGCGGATATCGGTCTTGCCGTGCGGCGAAAGCGTCCAGATGGCAAAGCCCCGGTCGGCAAGTGCCAGAAGCATATCCAGTGCCTTGCCACCGCGCCGGTGCGGAACGCTCAGCACCGAACCAACCGAGACACGCAGCGCCTTGCGGTAGAGCGGATCACAGCTGGTTTCATCGAGGAGCACTGCATCGGCCCGGAAGGCGGCTGCATTGCGGAACATCGAGCCGGCATTGTCATGATTGGAGATGCCGCAGCCGACGAGAACCAGCGCCCGTTCCGGCAGCGCGTCGAGAAGTGCCGCCTCCCCGCGATCCTCCCGCCGGCCGAGTGCGAGTACGCCGCGATGCAGATGGAAACCGACGACGCCGTTAAGCACATCAGCCTCGGCGACAAAGACCGGCACGTCGGCCGGCAGTCGTTCCAGGATCGGCAGAACGCCGTCGACGCGGTTGCGCAGCAGCAGGATCTTCTCGGCGATAAAGCCGCGGTCTCCCAGGTGCGCCTCGGCGAGCATGCGCAGCACGACAGTGCCTTCGGCGATGAAGCGGTTCTCTCGGCCTGTCAGGTCACGCTCGCGGATGTTGCGGAATTCCGCGACGCGCGGATCGTCGGCGCTGTCGATGGCGATCGGGACGGCGGCCATGCCGACCTCAATTGCCCGAGACAGTGAGATCGGCGACGGAGCGGCCAGTCCTGAGATCGAAGACCAGCGCCTTACTCTTACCCTCGGCCGTCTCGCCGTAAAACAGGATCTGCCCTGCAGAAAACGAAGTGGACTGCACCTTGAAGCCGAGCGGCAGGGAAACCGTCGCCGAAAGCGGCGCATCCGAGGGCACGCCGGAGGCGGAAACCGTCGCCGCCGTGTCCTTCGGTTCGCTGTGCATCGTCTTGTAGACAACCGCCCCGAAGACCGCCATAAGGCTCACGAACATGATGGCGCCGGAAACGATCTGCAGGCGGACCATCTTGCGCCGGACACTTTCCATCGCCGGATCAAGGGGCTTCTCTTCCTGATCGTCTGGCTCGATAGCTGTCATCTGTGCGTCCCATTCTAAAAATACGTCGGAGAAGAAGCGTCTTGAGCGACCCCTTTAAACAAGCAGCCGGCAATAGAAAAGTCCTGACCGCCGACGAAACCGCAGAAGGCCGGCTCGACACCTGGCTGACGGCACAGGTCGCCGAGGAATTTTCGCGCAGCCGCATCAAGGCGCTGATCAAGGACGGCCAGGTTCTTCTGCGCGGCGAACCCGTCACCGACCCCCAGCGCAAGGTGCGCAATGGCGACAGTTTCGAGATCACGCTTCCCGAGCCGGAAGACCCGACGCCGCAAGGCGAGGATATTCCTCTCGATATCCTCCATGAGGACGAAGACGTCATCGTCATCTCCAAGCCTTCCGGTCTCGTCGTCCATCCCGGGCCTGGCAACTGGACGGGGACGCTGGTCAACGCGCTGATCTATCATTGCGGCGATACGCTCTCCGGCATCGGTGGCGTGCGCCGGCCTGGAATCGTCCACCGTCTAGACAAAGACACGACAGGGGTTATGGTCGTCGCCAAGAACGACATTGCCCATCGCCACCTCTCGCTCCAATTTGCCGACCATGGCCGCAGCATGCCGCTCGAGCGCGCCTATCAGGCCGTCGTCTGGGGCCGGCCCCGCACGCTGACGGGCACGGTCGACGCGCCGCTTGGCCGCGCCACCGGCGATCGCACGCGCCGCGCCGTCAAGCGCCCCGACAGTCATGACGCAGACGAGGCGATCACCCATTACGAGGTGGTCGAGCGCTTCCAAGAAAAACCCGACGCGACCGCGCTTGCCTCACTGGTCGAGTGCCACCTCGAAACCGGCCGCACCCATCAGATCCGTGTCCATATGGCCCATATCGGCCATCCGCTGCTTGGTGACACGGTTTACGGCGCTGGCTTCAAGACCAAGGCCAATATCCTGCCCGAAGAAATCCGCAAGGTCGTCAACGGTTTCGGCCGCCAGGCGCTGCATGCCTTCATGTTGCAGTTCGAGCATCCCCGCACCGGCGAAATCATGCGTTTCGAAGTGCCGCTACCGGATGATATGGTAGAACTGGTCGAGTCATTGCGAGGATAGAGGCGTCTTCGACCCCATCTCACACCTGCGTGAGCGGCACCTTGAACCGCCGTTTCGCCACACTTATCTGTATGTTGACTTAGTGCGGGCTTGCAGTAGAGCCGCATGTCCCGGTTTGCCTTTTTTAACGCGAGAACGCGTTGCCAACGGGAGCCGGAACCCATTTTAGGAGGGTGCACTATGGCCCGAAATACCTTGCCGTCCATTACCGCCGGCGAAGCCGGTCTCAATCGTTACCTCGATGAAATCCGCAAGTTTCCGATGCTTGAGCCGCAGCAAGAATATATGCTCGCCAAGCGTTATGCCGAGCACGGTGATCGCGACGCCGCCCACCAACTCGTTACCAGCCATCTTCGCCTCGTCGCAAAGATCGCGATGGGTTATCGCGGCTACGGCCTGCCGATCGGCGAAGTCGTCTCCGAGGGCAATGTCGGTCTGATGCAAGCCGTCAAGAAATTCGATGCCGAACGCGGCTTCCGCCTTGCCACCTATGCTATGTGGTGGATCAAGGCCTCGATCCAGGAATATATTCTGCGTTCATGGTCGCTCGTGAAGATGGGCACGACCGCCAACCAGAAGCGCTTGTTTTTCAACCTGCGCCGGCTGAAAGGCCGTATCCAGGCAATTGATGACGGCGACTTGAAGCCGGAGCACGTCTCCGAAATCGCCACCAAGCTGAAAGTCTCGGAGGAGGAGGTCATTTCGATGAACCGCCGGCTGTCCGGCGACGCTTCGCTGAACGCGCCGATCAAGGCGGCCGAAGGTGACGGCGGCCAATGGCAGGATTGGCTGGTGGACGACCATGACAGCCAGGAAGACGTGCTGATCGAACAGGATGAGCTCGATACCCGTCGGCGTATGCTGGCGAAAGCGATGAGCGTGCTGAACGAGCGCGAACGCCGTATCTTCGAGGCTCGTCGCCTCGCCGAGGATCCGGTGACCCTGGAAGACCTTTCGACCGAATTCGACATCAGCCGCGAACGCGTCCGTCAGATCGAGGTCCGCGCCTTCGAAAAGGTGCAGGATGCTGTCCGCAAGGAAGCCCAGGAACGCGCCAAGGCCGTCCGCGTCGTCGAAGCAACGGCATAGACCTGCCGCGTGAGAATGCATGTCGCCCGGAAGTGCGTAGTGGTTCCGGAATAACGACATTAGAATGCGCCCGATAAATCGCGTTTTGATGCGACGCGCTTTAGAATTGAAGAAGGCGGGTCCTTGCGGCCCGCCTTTCTGTTTCATTCTCTTTTCGCAGCCTCGGCACCCTGTCAAAGGCCGGGAAAGCTGGCATTGCGGACGACCATCACTGACTCGTCGACACATCCCCGAGCGCAGTCCATTCCTTGATCGCGGTATTGAAGGCGTCCGTTCCCGTGCCCCCCTTTTCCATCGTCAGTAGCGCGCGGCGACCGTTGCGGTAGGTGACTGGGATATCGATCCAGCTACGGGTCGCCATCAGATCGAGATTGGCCTTGCGCGCATCGGGATAGTCGTTGAGCGCGATCATGTGGAAATCGTCGGTGATCTTGGCCGGAACCGCGATCAGCGCGTCGCCGCGGTCCTGCTCTGTGCGCTTCATCGAGATGCGCTGGACGCTGTCGATGCTGCCGCCTTCGAAATTCGGCGGCACCGAGAAAACGATCTCGACCAGATGACTTGCCGGCAGCGACGGATCGGAATTGCGTTTGAAAGTGACGAGTGCCGAGAGATTGCGTTCCGGCACGGTGACGTTGCCTTGTACCGTCGCCTCCTGGCGGCCGTCCTGACCGGCCTCGTGCTGCACACTCCAGACGACGGATCCCTCGATCGCGGTTGGCGAGCTTTGGCCGATACGTTCCTCATAGAGGAACATCTTTTGCGACGAACCGACGGGGGCGGTCTGCTGCGGAGATGCCGCCGGGCCGTTCGGCGTCAGCGTTTCGGCTGGTGCGACATCGCCCTGGGCGCTGGCAGGCGGCGTATCGGCTGCAGCGACATTCTGTTCGGCGACCGATTTTCCTTCCGCGGTCGGCGTTCCCGGCACCGTCGCCGGTCCGCTGTCGACCTCGGTTCCATCCATCAGCAGCCGCTGAGTGAATTTCGAATTGGCCACGGCGCCGTCATTGTTCAATGACGCCACCTGCGGGTTCGGCTGGGCCGGCGCCACTGGGGTATTCTGTGCTCCTGGCGTGGTCGGCTGAGCTGGCGCCACCGCGCCCGGCTGGGCAGGCGTCGCGGAGTTAGCCGGCGGCGGCGTCTCGTTCTTGGTCGCCTGCGACGGTGCCGAACTGACGAGCCCGTCGACCATCGCCACCAGCGCCTCTCTGTTCATCCAGCCGGCATAGGCGCCGCCACCGATCAAGATGAGTGCGAAGATGAGTGTGATCACGGTGCCGATGCCGAAGCGGCGGCGCTTCGGCTCCATCCGGAAATTCTTGCCCTGCAGCTTGGAAGCGACGATCCGATCGATATCCATCGCCGGATTGGCGTCATCATCGTCAGTGGCGACCGAGCCGCGGCGGTCGTAGCCGCGCAGCGCCTTCGCCTCGCGCCATTCCTCGCTCGGCGCGCCGCTTGCAGGCGCCGGCTTGCCGTTGTGCACTTCCGCGAAGATATCGACATCGTCGAAATGCGAGGCCACCGGCGTCTTCTTGCTGCTGCCGGCGTCGATCGGCGGCAGATCGTCGAAGGCTGCGGTCTCCCAGGAGAAACTTTCCTTGGCCGTCGGCATGACGGCCGCAGGCGCGACTTTTTCGAGGCTCGAAATCACCTCTTCGAAGGCGCGTGCCGAGACGTCGGCGGTGACTGGCGCCGTTTCCGAATATTGCCGGAGTTCCTCTTGCGCCCATTCGGTCTCGGCATCCTTCGGCGCCGGAGCCGGCGTTTCGGCGGCGGGCTCGCTCCAGACGGGATCGAAATGCGCTGCGGCATCGGCCTGCAGCGGCTCCTCGCGGCTGTGCTCCACGAATTCCTGCGGACGATCGAACTCTGCAACCGGCTCCACCAGCCGATGGGCAGCATGGTCTAGGCCGCGCGCGACGCGTTGGGAGGCGTCGATAGGCTCGTACGCCTTCTCGGCAGCCGGCTCCTCGCTTTCCACCGTCGCCGGTTCGGCCGCGAGTTCTTCGGCCTCTGCGGGATGCTGCTCGTCGGGATGATATTCGCCGGATTCCTCGTTGCGATTCTCGGCAGGCGGCTCCCAGCGCTCATCATCTGCAGGCCAAGCCTCGGCAGCGATGTCGCGCCCCTCGCTGGAATGCCATTCCTCGGCCGGCGCTTCCTCTTCATGCGAGGGATGCCAGTATGTTTCGGTAGGAACGGGTGTCTCTGCCTGCGCGGGAGCGGTGGCCTCGGCCGCAACAGACGTCTCCGGGAGGCTGCGCGCTTGCTCGGAGAGAGGTTCCTCGTCCGCCAGCTTTTCCTGGGGCTCCTGCGGCGCGGCTGCCTCCAGGTGATCCGGCTCGTCGGCGGGCTCAACCGCCTGCGGTTCCGCAGAGGCTTCGTAGGTCGGCTCTTCGACGACAGGCGCAGGTGTTGGTTCGCTTTCGTCGTGAACCGTTTGTTCTTCCGAAGATTCCGGCGCGGGGACCGCGGCAACCGCCGCCTCGAGCGGCAGCGCTTCGGAGTGTTCGCCTTCCACTTCGCGGATGGCGGCCTCGAGCTTTTCGAGCTGGCGTTGCAGCATGGCTTCCGGCGGACGCGGCTTCATGTTCTCGAGCTGCCGCTGCACTGCGCCGCGGGCACGTTCGTAGACTTTCACCCGCATCTCGGGGGTATTTTCAGCCAGGCCGTCGACGGCCCGCCGAATAACTGCAATAAAATCCGCCATCAGTACTTTCTCAAGAAGTCCGGCACCCTACCGAACTATCCTCCACAGTGACCCGTGAGCTTAATCCTCAAACGGATCGGTCACAAGTATCGTGTCATCCCGCTCCGGGCTCGTGGAAAGGAGCGCGACGGGCGCCCCGATCAGTTCCTCGACCTGGCGAACATATTTGATCGCCTGCGCCGGCAGATCCGCCCAACTGCGGGCGCCGACGGTCGATTCTTTCCACCCCTCCAGCGTGATGTAGATCGGTTCGACCCTAGCTTGCGCTCCCTGGCTTGCCGGAAGATGATCAATCTGTTCGCCGTCGAGCATGTAGCCGACGCAGATCTTCAATTCCTCGAGGCCGTCGAGCACGTCGAGCTTAGTCAGCGCGATACCCGTGATGCCGTTGGTGGCGATCGATTGGCGCACGAGTGCGGCATCGAACCAGCCGCAGCGCCGCTTGCGCCCGGTCACCACGCCGAACTCATGACCTTTTTCGCCAAGGAACTCACCGATGGCGTCCTTCAGCTCGGTCGGAAACGGACCTTCGCCGACGCGCGTCGTATAGGCCTTGGTGATGCCAAGAATATAGCCGAGCGAGCCCGGTCCCATGCCGGAACCGGCCGCGGCCTGGCCGGCCACGGTGTTAGACGAGGTCACGAAAGGATAGGTGCCGTGATCGATATCGAGCAGGGTGCCCTGCGCGCCCTCGAAGAGGATACGGGAGCCCTTGCGGCGCTCCTTGTCGAGGAAGAGCCAGACGGTATCACGGAACGGCAGCACCCGATCGGCGACCGAGGTCAGTTCATCCATGATCGTCTGGTGGCTGACTTCGGCGACGCCGAGGCCGCGGCGAAGCGCATTGTGATGCGTCAGAATACGGTCGACCTTGCCGGCAAGACTGTCGAGATCGGCAAGATCCATCACCCGGATGGCGCGGCGGCCGACCTTGTCTTCATAGGCCGGACCGATGCCGCGGCGTGTCGTGCCGATCTTGGTGCCGCTGTTAGATGCCGCATCCTCGCGCATCGCATCGAGCTCGCGGTGCAGCGACAAGATGAGCGTCGCATTGTCGGCAATGCGCAGATTATCAGGCGTCACCGTCACGCCCTGGGCCTCCAGTCGACCGATCTCGGCGATCAGCGCATGCGGGTCGACGACGACGCCGTTGCCGATCACCGCCATCTTGCCCGGGCGCACGACACCGGACGGCAGCAGCGACAGCTTGTAGCTCGTGCCGTCGATGACGAGCGTGTGGCCGGCATTGTGTCCGCCCTGATAGCGCACGACAATATCCGCACGCTCCGAAAGCCAGTCGACAATTTTGCCCTTGCCCTCGTCACCCCATTGCGAACCGACCACGACTACGTTCGTCATCCAACTCTTCCTGTTACCGGCGGAAAACCGCACACCTGCTCAAACCCGCGCATCTATAAAGCTTTGTTTTTGGGAAAGCGACCCTGTTGTCACAGGTGATTGGGCTTTTTACGTGACAAATCAGCAGCCGGCAGGTTATTGCCCGTCACAAAACGCCGCGCGGCGATCGCGGAAAGATGGGAAGAACGCTTTTGCAAGCCAGGGCCTACATCTGCCTCGTTATCGCCACCCTCTGCTGGGGCGGCAACTCCGTCGCCGGCAAGCTCGCACTCGGGCATATCAGCCCGATGATGCTGACCTTCCTGCGCTGGTTTATCGCCGTGGCGCTGATCGCCCTGATCTCGGTGCCCCAGCTCAAGAGGGACTGGCCGGTGGTCAGGAAGAACCTGCCGTTGCTCTTTTTCTACGGCGTCATCGGCTACACGCTTTTCAACGCCATGCTTTATTCGGCCGTGCAATATACGACGGCAATCAATGTCGCCATCGAGCAGGCCGGCATCCCGATGCTGATCTTCCTGCTGAATTTCATGTTCTTCCGCACTGGCATTTCGCTGGCCCAATGTCTCGGCTTCGGCTTGACGCTGATCGGCGTCGCTCTGACCGCCGCTCATGGCGACCTGACAACGCTGCTGCAATTAAGCCTCAACCGCGGTGATGGGCTGATGCTGATCGCCATTGCCGCCTATTCGGTCTACACGATCTTCCTGCGCTGGAAACCGCCGCTCGACTGGCGCACGCTGATGGCGATCCCGGCATTTGCAGCCATGCTGACCTCGGTGCCGCTGCTCCTTTGGGAAGCCGGCCGCGATGCCGCGCAATGGCCGGACCATGCTGGCTGGATCATCACGCTCTACACGGCGATCTTTCCCTCGCTGGTGGCGCAGATCCTCTATATCAAGGGTGTCGTGGCTATCGGCGCCAACAGGGCCGGCCTGTTCATCAATCTCGTGCCGGTGTTCGGAACGCTGCTCTCCGTCGTCCTGATCGGCGAGACGCTGCAGTCCTTCCATGTGATCGCGCTGGTGTTGACCTTGGGCGGCATCGCGATCGCCGAAAAAGGCCGGCCGAAAGCTTCGGCCGCGACTGTTCCCGCCTCACCGGTGGATTGATGCATGTCAGGAAGTGCGCGGCGGTTCAACAAAAGAACCAAAGCGCCTCGGATGAATCAAGTTTGACGCGACGCGCTTTGGTCTATCCAAGCTCCAGAGTCGTCACGCCGAAGACATGCTTTAGTGGGATGGCCGGCGCCGGCCCGCGATACATGCGTGTCGTCTCGAACACCGGTTGAAGGCCGAGGCTTTCGGCAAGCGCGACCGCCTCGTGGTTCTCCGCGGGGATATCGATGAAGATCGAAGCCCCCTTCGCCTCGGGGATCAATTCGGCAAGCAGTGCTGCGGCGCTGTCGGCATCATTGGCAAAAAGCGGGCCGATCTTGTAGCCCTCGTAGCAGCGGCGGATCGTGCCGTAACCGCGGATCTTGCCGCTTTTGCGTACCACTACTGAGCGGCGACCCTTGCGACCGGTGCACCAGGCCGCGAGGAAGGCATCGCGCGGCTGCGGAAAGATCGCCGAATCATAACGCTGCAGGCCTTCCAGGCGCGAATCCAGCACCGGCTGCGCGGCAAGCGTCGAGACCGGCAAGGAGGTGACGACGCCGCCGTAGCGAAGGGTGGAGTAGGCGGGTTCGAAGCCGGCCTTGCGGTAGTTATCCTGCTGTGCGGCGACGCCGTCAAGGCCGATCGTGCGATCGTGTGCGCTGGCGATGCCCGCCTCCCAGATCGTCCTGCCATAACCCTTGCCGCGGAAATCGGGATGAACGATGTAGAGGCCGAGGAAGGCGAAACTCTCGCCATATTTGACGACCGAGATCGAACCGACGGGGACTTCACCGATGGCGCCGACGAAGAATCCGGACGAATCGGCCTCCATGAATGCAAGCGAATCATCGAGGCCTGGGTTCCAGCCCTCCTGACGCGCCCATTCGAGCACGAGTTCCAGTTCGCCGGGCCGCATCGAACGAACGGCAAATTCCGAATTCATGCGACTTTCCCAGATTGCATGTCCCGCAAGTCCATCCCGGCAATGTCAAAGTAATTGTCAGGTCCCCGACTCCCCGATTGCACCTGCGAATGATGGAGAGCCGCGTTGATGGACGTGACGACGCGTATAATCATTTTTCGAGGCAATGCAGAAAGCTTGGTTTCCGCATTACCATGAAACAATGCCGATGCAAGCTCAAGAAAATTACTTGCGCGCCAATTATCCTCCTGCGAGCGCGAATAAAACGCCGCGCCGAAAAGATATCGCCTGGCCGTTCCGAAAAAGAGGAAAGCATTTCGGCCGAAATCACTTCCGCAAGCCGGGAAAACCGCTGTTGAAACCGGGCGCGGCGGCGGTCGCCGCGCCGACGGATCACCGGGCCGTTCCGCTCATCACGGTCTTCTGCTTTTCGATCCCGCTCGCCATCGGCGAGAAAAGACGCGCTGTCTCGGCCGCCGGTGCGGGATAACCAAACGCGTAACCCTGCAGGCCATCACAGCCGAGTTGCGCCAACACGACGGCATGCGCCTCGGTCTCGATGCCCTCGGCGATCACCTCGACGTCGAGCGCCTTGGCGATTTCCACGATCGAACCCACCACGCGCCGCTGCTCGGCGGAGCTGACAACCTCGGCGATGAGCTGCCGGTCGATCTTCAACCGTTTCGGCCGCAGCTTAACGAGACCGATGAGCGAGGCATGGCCCGATCCGAAATCATCGATCTCGATGTCGATACCCATCTGTTTGATATCGCCGATATGATCGAGCAGTCTTTCGTCGCTGTCGTCGAGGAAAATCGTCTCGACCAGTTCGAAGACGATCGCGGCGGGCGGAATATCGAGCTTCCTCAGCTTGCCGAGCAATGTCGGATCGGCAAGGCGCGACCCCGAGATGTTGACGGCGATGCGTGGAACCGCAAGGCCGCGAGACAGCCAGGACAGCCGGTCTTCGAGAACGCTCTTGAGGATCGCCGCATCGATCTCCGCCGCAAGCCCGTGCTCGTCGGCGATCTTCAGGAAAATCCCTGGGGCGAGCACGCCCTTGCCGGGATGTTTCCAGCGCGCCAGCGCCTCAAAGCCGATGACTTCCCGGGTCCGGGCGTCAAGCTGCACCTGATAGTAGGGAACGATCTCGCCGCGCTCCAGCCCCAGCTTGAGCTCTTCGGCGAGGCGGCGCTTGGCGCGCAGATCCTCCTGTAGTTGCCGCGTGAAGAATTCGACGCGGTTGCGCCCGAGCTTCTTCGCCTGGTAGAGCGCCAGATCGGATTCGGCAAGCAGGTTGCGCGCCCGCCGATCGCCGCTCCAGGAAACACCGATCGAGGCGCCGGATTGCAGCATCTCGTGGCCGAAGCGGATCTTCTTGCGCAGCCGACGCTGAAGATCCTCGGTGATCAGCTTCAGCTCAGTGAGATCGCTGAAATTGACCAGTACGATGACGAATTCATCACCGCCAACGCGGGCGACCATGCCATTTGCGGGAATGGCGGCGGTGATGCGAAGCGCTGCGGCCCTGAGCACGGCGTCGCCTGCCGCATGGCCGTGACTGTCATTGATCTGCTTGAACTGGTCGAGGTCGAGATGCAGGACGCCAAGCGTCGTGATGCTCTTGTCAACCGGCAGTTCGGTGAGCCGCTTGTCGAGAAGCCGCCGGTTCGGCAAGCCAGTGAGATAATCGTGATCGGCGACGTGCTCGATGCGCGCATTGCTTTCCTCGAGCGCCACCGCCTTCGCCTCGGCCACCATTTTCTGTCGCGCGAGCTCGGCATTGAGCACTATGTCGGCAGTCACATCCCATTCGGCGCCGATGAACGAGGGAAGCCCCTCTGCATCCACATAGAAATGCGCGCGTGAACGCAGATAGCGGATTTCGCCGCTCGGCAGTACGATCCGGAATTGCGAATTATAGGCGCCGCGTGTTGCAATCGCCTGGTCGAAGTCGCGTTCGGCCTGCTCACGATCGTCGGGATGGATCGCATTCGACCATAACCATGCCGGCACGTCCCGACATGTCTCGCCGGTCTCGTAGAGACGGTGCATCTGCGCATCCCACAGGATCCCGCCCTTTGCGATGCTGTGTTCCCAGACACCGATCCGGGATGCATCGAGAGCGAGTTCGAGCCGGCGCAGAAGATCCTGGAACTCTTGTTCGGATCGTGTGGGTCTATTTTCTGGCAACGCGGTCTCAGCCTTAGGAGCTTCCATAATTGCAATATGGTCTCAAGCCGGCATTAATGAAGCCTTGTGCCGATGATCGAACTAGTCACTAGGTGAACCGTCCGTTACGACTTTCCCCTTTTGGATCAGAGAACTTGCAGTCCACGGCGCCCTTCAGGATCAGTGGTTGTGCCGCGGCGGTCTTTTGGCGATCTGACGAAATTCCGCCGCTCCCTCCAGAACTGCGCCGTCGGACAACTGCGTGACCGAGCGGCGGTAGATCTGCTGCCATGGCGTCGCGTCCGCCGGCACCGGCGGAATTCCCTCTGCCTTGCGCCGTTCGATTTCAGTCTCGTCGACCAGCATGTTGCAGCGCCCCTGATTGAAGTCGATGCAGATGACATCGCCGGTGCGAAGCCAGGCGAGGCCGCCGCCGGCAGCACTTTCCGGCGAAGCATTGAGGATCGAGGGGCTGTCGGCCGTGCCCGATTGGCGGCCATCGCCGATCGTCGGCAGGCTGCTTATGCCGCGTTTCAGCAGGTGATCCGGCGGCTGCATGTTGACGACCTCAGCCGAACCCGGCCAGCCGAGCGGCCCGGCGCCGCGGATGACAAGGATGGTATTTTCGTCAATGTCGAGTTCAGGATCGTTGATGCGCTTGTGATAGTCCTCCGACCCGTCAAAAACCACCGCCCGGCCCTCGAAGACGCCCTCGCGCCCCGGCTCCTGAAGGTAGCGCCGGCGGAAATCCTCCGAGACGACACTCATCTTCATGATCGCGAAATCGAAGAGATTGCCCTTGAGAACAAGGAAGCCGGCTCGCTCCTTCAGCGGTTCAGCGAATGGCCGGATAACCTCGCGGTCGCGCGCCTCCTTGCCCTGCAGGTTTTCGGCCATCGTCCTGCCCGTCACCGTGCGACAGTCGCCATCGAGCTTTCCGGCCTGCAGCAATTCCCACATGATCGCCGGCGTGCCGCCGGCGCGATGAAAACGCTCGCCGAGATAGGCGCCCGCCGGTTGGACATTGGCCAGCAGCGGGATATCGAAGCCGTGCACCTGCCAGTCGTCGGGATGAAGTTCGACGCCGGCGTGTTTCGCCATTGCCGCCAGATGCGGCTGTGCGTTGGTGGAACCGCCGATCGCCGAATTGGTGCGGATGGCATTGAGGAAAGCCTCGCGGGTCAGGATATCCGACGGCTTCAGATCCTCGAAGACGATTTCGACGGCGCGCCGCCCGGTACGATAGGCCATCTGGCCGCGTTCGCGATATGCGGCCGGAATGGCGCCGCAACCGGTCAGCGAAAGGCCGAGTGCCTCGGCAAGGGCGTTCATCGTCGAAGCCGTGCCCATCGTATTGCAGTGGCCGACTGATGGCGCTGAATCGAGCGCCGCCTGCAGGAATTCTTCCCGATCGATCTCGCCTGCCGCATATTTTCGCCGCATCCGCCAGATCACCGTGCCGGAACCCGCCAGTTCCCCCTCGTGCCAGCCGTCGAGCATCGGACCGCCGGAAAGCACGATCGCCGGAATATCGACCGTCGACGCAGCCATGATCGCCGAAGGCGTGGTCTTGTCGCAGCCGGTCGTCAGCACGACGCCGTCGAGCGGATAGCCGTAGAGGATTTCAACGAGGCCGAGATAGGCGAGATTGCGGTCGAGCGCAGCCGTCGGGCGCTTGCAGTTCTCGAAGATCGGATGCGTCGGAAACTCGATCGGAATGCCGCCGGCATCGCGAATGCCGTCGCGCACGCGCGTGGCAAGCTCGACATGAACCCTGTTGCAGGGCGTGAGATCGCTGCCGCTCTGGGCAATCCCGATGATCGGCTTGCCGGATCGCAATTCTTCCGGCGTGATGCCGTAGTTCATGAAACGCTCAAGATAGAGCGCTGCCATGTCGATGTGGTCGGGATTGTCGAACCAATCCTGGGAACGCAGGCGCCGCTTCGGAGAATGGCTGTCAGTCACCTCTTTCCTCCCGGCAGGGCATTCTTCTCTTCGAGATGGAGGAGCAGGGCGCTATGATCTTTTTCGCCATTGCCGTTTGCGACGAATTCGCTGAATTCGGCGTGCACCGTCGCAGTCAGGGGCAGCGTCAGCGACAAGGTGTCGGCCGTCTCCATGGCGGCGTTCAGATCTTTCAACTGGTTGCTCGACGAACCGCCTGGAGTAAACTGCCTTTCGACCATGCGCTTGCCGTGCAGTTCAAGGATACGGCTCTCGGCAAAGCCGCCGCGAATGGCGTCGCGAAAGGCTGCCGGCGAGCCGCCGCCGGCTGTAATCAACATCATCGCTTCGGCAACGGCGCCGATCGTTACCGCGACGATCTGCTGGTTGGCAAGCTTGGCAAGCTGGCCTGCTCCGCTTGGGCCGACGCGGGTCACGCGCCCCATCGGCGCAAAGACATCTGTAAGCGCATCGACGACGTCCTTGTCGCCGCCGGCCATGATGGCCAGCGTACCGGCATCCGCCCCGACGACGCCGCCGGACACCGGCGCATCGACATGAGCGATACCGCGTTCGGAAAGCCTGGCAGAATGGTCGCGGGCGAAATGCGGGGCGATCGAACTCATATCGATAACGACGGCGCCTGATGTCATCGCATCGACCGCTCCGCGGTTAAACAGCACGTCCTTCACCGCCTCGGCGTTGGTCAGCATGGTGATGACGACATCAGCGCCTGAAACGGCATCTGCGGGTGTTTCCGCGCAGATCGCGCCGTCTCCTGCGAGGGCCTCGGCCTTGCTGGGATCACGATTCCAGACGGCGACGGCAAAACCCGCGCCAAGCAGCCGACGCGCCATCGGCGCTCCCATCAGGCCGGTGCCGAGAAAGGCGATCCGCCTCCCGTCATGACCTTTGCTCGAACCTGTCATTCAGTCCTCCCAACTGTTGTTCGTCTTTGATAACCCGCTCACCCGCCGTTGCAACTATTTTGGTGATGCATCGGCCTGAAAACGATACGGGCGGGAACCGAAGTTCCCGCCCGATTTACTCGACAAAGGAAGGTTGAATTCTGTTTATTCCGCCGCGAGCCGGATGACCTCCGCCTCTTCTTCCTTGTGCTCGTCCGGCTTGTGCTGGACGAGCGGACGGTTGCCCGTCAACCGCCGTAGCAGCACGTAGAAGACGGGCGTCATGAAGATGCCGAAGAAGGTCACCCCGATCATGCCCGAGAAAACCGCGACACCCATGGCCGCGCGCATCTCCGCGCCGGCGCCCGTGGAGACGACGAGCGGCACGACACCCATGATGAACGCCAGGGAGGTCATCAGGATCGGGCGAAGACGAAGGCGGCTGGCCTCGATCGCGGCCTCCCGCGGTGTCCTTCCCTCGAACTCCAGTTCGCGGGCGAATTCCACGATCAGGATCGCGTTCTTCGCCGATAGACCGACAAGCACCACAAGGCCGATCTGGGTGAAGATATTGTTGTCTCCACCGGTGAGCCAGACTCCTGTCAGCGCGGCCAGTACACCCATCGGCACGATCATGATGATCGCAAGCGGCAGCGTCAGACTTTCATACTGGGCGGCAAGCACCAGGAAGACGAGCAACAGTGCCAGCGGGAAGACGACGATACTGGAGTTACCGGCAAGGATCTGCTGATAGGTCAGATCCGTCCATTCGAAGTCGATACCCGCAGGCAGGGTCTCGTGAAGGATCTTCTCGATAGCGGCCTGCGCCTGGCCGGACGAGAAGCCCGGCGCCGGACCGCCGTTGATATCGGCAGCGAGGAAGCCGTTGTAGCGGTTCGCGCGCTCCGGACCGGTGCTCGGCTCAACCTTCAGCAGGGCTGAAAGCGGGATCATCTCACCCGATGCCGAACGGACCTTCAACTGGCCGATATCTTCCGGCTGAGCGCGGAATTTGGCATCGGCCTGCACACGGACGCTGTAGGTGCGGCCGAAGGCATTGAAGTCGTTCACATAGAGCGAACCGAGATAGATCTGCAGTGTCTGGAAGACGTCGGTGACGGAAACCCCGAGCTGCTCGGCCTTGGCGCGGTCGAGATCGGCATAGAGCTGCGGCACGTTGATCTGGAAGCTGGAGAACAGCCCGGCGAGCTCAGGCGTCTGATAGGCTTTCGCAAGAACTGCCTTGGTGGCCTCGTCGAGCGCCTGGTTGCCAAGGCCTGCACGATCCTCGATCTGCAGCTTGAAGCCGCCCGTCGTGCCGAGACCGTTGACCGGCGGCGGCGGGAACATGGCGATGAAGGCATCCTGAATGGAGCCGAACTTCTGGTTCAGCGCCATAGCGATGGCGCCCCCGGAGAGATCAGGCGTCTTGCGCTCCTCGAAATCCTTCAGCGTCACGAAGACGATGCCGGCATTCGAAGAGTTGGTGAAGCCGTTGATCGACAGGCCCGGGAAGGCGATCGCATTGGCAACGCCCGGCTGCGCCAGCGCGATGTCGGTCATGCGCTTGATGACATTTTCCGTGCGGTCGAGGCTTGCGGCGTCCGGCAACTGGGCGAAACCGATCAGATACTGCTTATCCTGAGACGGCACGAAGCCGCCGGGGACCGTACTGAATAGGCTATAGGTCGCACCGACCAGCGCCAGATAGATCACCATGACGATGCTCTTGCGCGACAGCAATCCGCCCACGCCCTTGCCGTAGGCATTCGAGCCCGCGCCGAAGACACGGTTGAAGCCACGGAAGAACCAGCCGAAGATGGCGTCCATGAAGCGCGTCAGCCAGTCCTTCGGCTCATGATGGCCCTTCAGCAGAAGGGCTGCCAGCGCTGGCGAGAGGGTGAGCGAGTTGAAGGCCGAGATGACGGTCGAGATGGCGATCGTCAGTGCGAACTGACGATAGAACTGACCCGAAAGGCCGGAGATGAAGGCCAGCGGAACGAAGACCGCGACGAGGACCAGCGCGATCGCGACGATCGGACCGGAGACTTCCTTCATCGCCTTGTAGGTGGCGGCCCGTGGCGACAGCCCCTGTTCGATATTGCGCTCGACGTTTTCGACCACCACGATCGCGTCGTCGACGACGATACCGATCGCGAGCACCAGCCCGAACAGACTGAGCGCGTTGATCGAGAAGCCGAAGACATACATCACCGCAAAGGTGCCGATGATCGATACCGGAACCGCGATCAGCGGAATGATCGAGGCGCGCCATGTCTGCAAGAACAGGATGACGACGAGAACAACAAGCGCAATGGCTTCGAGCAGCGTGTCGATGACCTTCTCGATCGAGGCACGCACGAATTTCGTCGTATCGTAGACGATCTCGTATTTAACGCCCTCGGGCATGGCGAGCTGCAGCTGATCCATGGTGGCGTGCACATTGTCGGCGATTTCGATCGCATTCGAACCGGGCGCCTGAAGCACGGCAACGGCAACGGCCGGCTTGCCGTCGAGCAGCGAACGCAGCGTATAGTCCGCGGCACCGAGTTCGATGCGGGCGACATCGCGCAGGCGGGTGATCTCGCCACTGGCGCCCGTCTTAACGATGATGCTGCCGAACTCCTCGGGTGTGCGTAGGCGGCCCTGAGCATTCACGTTGAGCTGCAGATCCACACCCGGCTGGCTCGGCGATGCGCCGATGATGCCGGCGGCGGCCTGGACGTTCTGGGAACTGATGGCGTTGCTGATGTCGCTCGCGGCGAGATTATGCTCGGCAGCCTTCTGTGGGTCGATCCAGACCCGCATGGAATAATCGCCAGCGCCGAAGACCTGCACCTGACCGACGCCGGCGATGCGGGCAAGCCGATCCTTGATATTCAGAGTCGCGTAATTGCGAAGATAGGTGATGTCGTGATTGTCACCGTCGGAGACGAGGTTGACGACCATGATGAAGTTGGGCGAACTCTTGACCGTCGTGATGCCGAGCGAACGGACTTCCGCCGGCAGCCGCGGTTCGGCCTGCGAAACGCGGTTCTGCACCAACTGCTGCGCCTTGTCGGCGTCGGTGCCGAGCTTGAAGGTGACGGTCACGTTGAGCACGCCGTCGGATGTCGCCTGGCTGGACATGTAGAGCATGCCCTCGACGCCGTTGATCTGCTCTTCGAGCGGCGTCGCCACGGTTTCGGCGATGACCGACGGGTTGGCGCCGGGATAGGTGGCGCGCACGACAATCGACGGCGGCACCACCTCCGGATATTCGGAAATCGGCAGCGAGCGCAGGCCGATCAGGCCGGCAACCACGATGAGGACCGAAAGAACGCCGGCAAAGACCGGGCGGTCGACAAAGAATCTGGAGATGTTCATATCAAAGCCCTCTCCGGGGTGAACATGGATGCAAAGTCCCTCTCCGGCGGTTTGGAAGCCGCCGGCGGGTCATATCATTTCGGGTATTGGCCTTCCCAGAAGCGAAGGCATCGCCCTCCCCCGGGAGGGGCAGGCGATGTGTTATTGAGCGGTCGCGACCTTCTCTTCCATCTGGGGTGCTACGACTGCCCCTGGACGGATGCGCTGCAAACCGTTGACGACAATCGTCTCGCCGGCGTTCAGGCCGCTTTCGACCACCCGCTGGCCATCGGAAAGTGTGCCGAGCTGGACCTGCCGGTAGGCGACCTTGTTTTCGGCATCGACGACGAAGACGAATTTCTTGTCCTGGTCGGTGCCGACGGCGCGGTCGCTGATGACGATCTTGTTCTCGGCCTTCGGCTGGCCCATACGCACCCGCACGAACTGGCCGGGGATGAGACGCCCGCCCGGATTGTCAAACACGGCGCGCACGCCGATCGTGCCGCTTGAGGCATCGACCTCATTGTCGATCAGCTGCAGCTTGCCCTTGATCGGCGTACCGCTGTCGGTCAGCGTGCCGACCTCGACCGGGATCTGCTCGACCGGAGGCAGGGCGCTGTCGGTCTGCGGAAGCTGGGCAAGCGCCCGCGTCACCATCTCTTCGCTGGCGTTGAAACTCGCATAGATCGGATCGACCGAAACAAGCGTCGTCAGCGCCGGCGAGGTCGAGCCGGCTGCGACAAGGTTACCGGCGGTAACCTCGATCTTGCCGATGCGGCCGGAAACCGGAGCCCGCACCTGCGTATAATCGAGATCCAGCTGGGCCGACTGCAGCGCAGCCTGTGCCGACCGCAGCCCCGCCTGAGCCTCGGTCAGTGCGCTCTGGCGCTGATCGAGATCGCTCTGGGAGATGGTGCGATTATCGGAAAGCCTGTGGCCACGATCGAGTTCGGTTTGCGCCAGGCTGACCCTGGCCTCGGCCGAAGCGACCTGGCCTTGCGCCTGGGCTACGGTTGCCTGGTAGGGAGCCGGGTCGATGGTGAAGAGCAGGTCGCCCTGCTTCACCAGCGCCCCTTCGCGGAAAGCCACCGCCAGGATGGCGCCGGCGACGCGGGAACGCACCTGCACCCGGTCGACGGCTTCTAGACGGCCGGAGAAACTCTCCCAGGCCGTCACGTCGCGCGCCGCAACGACGGCGACCGTCACCGGCACAGCGGGAGCCTGTGCGGGGGCGGAAGCAGCCGTGGCGGTCGTGCTCATCGGCAGCTCGAAAAACAATGCAGCGCCGGAAACGGACGCAATAAGGCCTAAGCCGGCGCCCACCAGGGCCCAGCGCTTCTTTCTGGACGTCATCAGTGCTCTCCTTGCGGCTACGAGCCGCCGAAATATCAGATCTTCTTCAATGCAATTGCGTTTGGACGCTTACGTCCCGAAGGAAGCTTCCGAAATGGCGGCTGACGTTTTCCTGCCAGTCGGGCGCTCCGTCGGATTTCCCACCATAAATCGAAGGCCAGCCCGTCCCGGCGGGAAGGACATGCTGGCGCACACCGACGCCGGCCGTTTTCAGGCGGGCACCGTAACCAATTGTCTCGTCGTGCAGAGGATCGTCCTCCGCAGTGAGTATCAGCGCCGGCGCGACGCCTGAAATACGCGAACAGAGACAAGGCGCTGCATAAGGGTGACAACCGCCACCGCTTAGATAGTGGCTCCAGCCTTCCGTCCAGCGCCGGCGCATGCCGATGGCATCGGCCTTGCGGATCGAGGACGTGCCCATGAACGGATCGAGCAGCGGCGAAATCAGCACCTGACCGTCGAGCGCATCCGGCATCTGGTCGCGCGCCTTCAGCGCCACGCCGGCGGCAATATTGCCACCCGCCTCTTCGCCGGCGACGAAGAGCAGCGATTTGCGGTCACCGAGGCCAGCGCGTTTGTTGGCGAGATAGCTGAAGACGGAGAAGGAGACTTCCAACACCCTCGGAAAAATATTATCGGAAAGGCTGCTGTAATCAGCGGCGACAACAATGGCGCCCGCCTTGGCGAGACTCATTGCCACCGGCCGGTCGACGTTCTTGTCGCTGTCGAGAAACGCGCCGCCATGCAGGTAAAGCACGATTGGCGGACCCTTGCCGTAATCGGCGCCCTGGTAGATACGTGCGGAAACGGGGCCGATGGCCACCTTATCCAGCATCATATCTTTCCATTCCACCGTCATGCGTCCGGTCTCTTTTGCGTCAGCCAGAAGCAGACAACGCCTGCCGCTTGCATTTTGTACAAAAAAGATATTGTTATTCCAACCGAGGAATAAGAAGCTATATCGCGATAACACTGTTCCAGATCTCGAACAATGGTGCAACGCAAACCGCGGATTTCAAACCGATGGATCAGCTTTCGGCAATGCGCGTCTTCATTCGCGTGGTGGAGACGGGCAATTTCACCCGTGCCGCCGACATGCTCGCCATGCCCAAGGCGACGGTAACCAATCTCATCCAGGGCCTGGAGGCGCATTTGCGCACCAAGCTTTTGAATCGTACCACGCGCCGGGTGATGGTGACCACGGACGGCGCGCTTTATTACGAACGCGCCGCCCAGATTATTTCGGAGCTGGAGGAACTCGATGGCAGCCTCTCCAATTCGCAGAGCCTGCCGAGCGGGCGGCTGCGTGTCGAGATGGCCGGCGCTTTCGCCGATTGGATCGTCGTTCCCGCGCTCTACGATTTCTATCAGCGTTATCCCGATATCCGCATCGATCTCGGGGTCGGCGACCGCACGGTCGATTATCTTGCAGAAAATGTCGACTGCGCGCTACGGGCCGGCACGCCGGCCGATCAGTCGCTGATTGCGCGGCGTGTCTCCGAAGTCGAGATGATCACCTGTGCTTCGCCGAACTATATCCAAAAATTCGGCATGCCCGAGCGGCCGGAGGATCTGGAGGCCGATCATTACTCCGTCAATTATTTCCGCGCTCAGAACAACCGAACGCTGCCCTTTGAATTTCGCCGGCACAACGAGGTGATCGAAACCAGTCCACGTTACATCGCCTCGGTTAACGATAGCCGCACCTATCTGACAGCTGCGTTGACGGGGCTCGGCGTCGCGCAGGTGCCGATTTTCATGGCGCGTGAGCCGATGGCAAGGGGTGAACTCGTCCGCGTGCTCCCGGACTGGCGCCGCGATCCGCTGCCGCTCTACGTCGTCTACCCCCCGAACCGCCACCTCAGCAACAAGGTCCGTGTCTTTGTCGACTGGCTGGTAAAGCTTCTGGTAGAGGCGAGACTGAACGACGGCTGAGCGCCAAAACAAGTACGGCCCGGAAGGCAGGGGAAACCTTCGACGGGCCGCACTGTGCAACTTTGAACATCAAGCCTGTCGCACCGCAGGAAGAGAGCGGCAGGCTCTGGAGTTTCGGAAAAGAACGGTAGGGAATTCCACTCTCTCCCGATAGAACAAACATAGGTACTCCCCGCAGGATTGTAAGGGGAAATTCCGCAAGCCCGTTCACATAATCGCGATGACGGCTTGGCTCATGTACCCCCGTCGGCGGGCCGGGTTTCAGTTCTCGACGGCCGGCTTCAGCAAATCGTCGATGCCATAGGGCATCGGCCGCTTGCCTTCGTCAGATCATTCCGCCATTGGCGCGCAGCGTCTGGCCGTTGATCCAGCCGCCGTCGGGGCCGGCGAGGAAGGCCACCGCGGCGGCGATGTCTTCAGGTGTGCCCAGGCGCTCCAGCGGGTTCATCTTGGCCATCCGGGCAATCAGCTCGTCCGACTTGCCGTTGAGGAAAAGGTCCGTGGCAACAGGACCAGGTGCGATGGCGTTGACGGTGATGTTGCGGCCGCGCATCTCCTTGGCCATGATCGCTGTCAGCGTTTCGACCGCAGCCTTGGTGGCGGCATAGACTCCGTAGGTTTCGAGCTTCAGCCCGACGACCGAGGTCGAGAAATTGATGATCCGGCCGCCGTCGCGCATCTGCTTGGCCGCTTCGCGTAGCGTATTGAAGGTGCCCTTGAGATTGACGCTGACTTGGCGGTCGAAATGGGCATCATCGGCCTCAGCCAGCGAGGACAGCATCATGATGCCGGCATTATTGACGAGGACGTCGACACCGCCGAAGGCAGTTTCCGCAGCATCGAACATGCGACGGACGGCTTGCGCATCGCTGACATCGGCTTTCTCAGTCAGCGCCTTGCCGCCGGCCTGCTCGATCTCCCGGGCGAGTTCCTCGGCCGGGGTGGCGTTGCCGGAGTAATTGATGACGACGGTGAAACCGTCCTTGGCGAGGCGTCGGGCGACTGCCGCGCCGATGCCGCGGGAAGCGCCGGTGACCAGCGCCACCTTGCCGTTTTCTTGGGAAGCCATGGTCCGTCTCCTTCATCCTGCGCCGCAGCGCGTTTTCGATGAGGAGAAGATGCGCCTTTTCCTTCCGCGGATAATCAGGCATTCTTCGGCATCACTATCCGGGAATGGCGAACAAAAAGATGGACAGATTCGATGCCATGCGGGTGCTTTGCCGCGTCGTGGAACGCCGCAGCTTCACGCTTGCCGCCGAAGACACCGGCCTGCCGCGCTCGACCGTCACCGATGCGGTGAAGCAGCTCGAGGCCCGCCTCGGCGTGCGCCTGCTCCAGCGCACCACACGCCATGTCAGCCCAACGCTCGACGGCGAAGCGTATTACCAGCGCTGCCTGTCGATCCTTGCCGATATCGAAGATGCCGAAGGCGGCTTTGCCGGCGCCAAGCCGAAGGGTCTGCTGCGCGTCGATGTGCATGGCACACTCGCCCGCCATTTCGTGCTGCCGAGCCTGCCGTCTTTTCTCCAGACCTATCCTGAGATCGAATTTTACATGAGCGAAGGCGACCGGCTGGTCGATCTGGTGCGCGAGGGCATCGACTGCGTGCTGCGCGTTGGCACGCCTGGGGATAGCGACATGATCGCCCGGCGCGTTGCCATGCTGGATGAGATCACGCTCGCCTCACCTGGCTATGTCGCCACCCATGGCCTGCCGCAGCATCCAGACGGGCTTGCCGGCCACCGCATGGTCGGCTTCCGCTCCAGCAGTACAGGCAGCCTGTTACCGCTCGAATTCATCGTCGACAGCGCGGTGCGTCACATCACCATTCCCGCTACCGTCGCCGTCAACGCCGCCGAAAGCTACATTTCAGCGGCGAGGATGGGCCTCGGCATGATCCAGATCCCACGCTATCACGCCGAAAAAGACTTGGCCGAAGGAACGCTTATTCATGTCCTCAAGGATTTTCCGCTGACCCCGACACCGGTTTCCCTGCTCTATCCGCGCAACCGCCAGCTTACGCCGCGCGTGCGCGTCTTCATCGACTGGCTGGTGAAGGTCTTCGCACGACAAAATTCGGAAAACGCGTTTATTACAGCACCGCGCGTCTGAAAAGACGCGCAAAGGATGCTGTAACACTCTGAATCGCTGCATAATTCCCTAAATCGATTCCGATTTAGGGAATTATGCAGTAAAACGCACCTTGCTAATATGAGCGTTCTTTGGGGAAACGGCCATGGCACTCAATGATATCACCGTCTACCAGACGGAAGACGGCTTTGTCGTCGAATTCGGCGGCGAAGGCGAAGACAGGATTGCCGCGACACTGCGGAGTACGCCCGAGCTGACCCTGGAAACCGCCGTCTTGCGGGCCAAGACCCTGCTTGCGGCAGCGATCGAACCTGCCCATAACGACGGCGCGCGCAGCAAGGACCCAGCTTTGCTCGAAGAAGAGCTGGAGGAAGGTCTGGAAGGCTCCTTCCCGGCGAGCGACCCGGTCTCGGTCACCGTCTCCTCAATCCCGATGCGCGATCCGAATGCCGGCCGCTGATGCCGGTGGCTGAAAGCATGAAGCGGTTTTGGGATGACGGCGGGTGCGATGAATGTTATCTGCGTCGGCCATGACCGATGGTGGAACGATAACTGGCGCGATCGGCGCTGGCGCGCTCACCGGCGAAAACCTCAGGGCGTTTTTCGAGCGCGACGCGATCACCGTCTCTCGCGACCTGCTCGGCTGCCATCTCACTGTCGATGGCGTCGGCGGCCGGATCACCGAGACCGAAGCCTATTTCCCCGATGACGAGGCCTCGCACAGTTTCCGCGGCCCGACCAAGCGGAACGGCGCCATGTACGGCCGCCCCGGCAATGTCTACATTTACCGCATTTACGGCATGTACTGGTGCCTGAACTTCGTTTGCCATCCGGGCTCGGCCGCGCTCATTCGCGCGCTGGAGCCGGAAACGGGAATCCCTCTGATGATCGAGCGGCGCGGCACCGAGAGACTGACCGCGCTCTGCAGCGGTCCCGGCAAACTCTGCCAGGGGCTCGGCATCGATATTCAGATCAACGACCGTCTGCTCGACCGCCCGCCCTATGCGATCGCGCCGTCAGCACCGGTGCCGATCATCTCGGGAAAACGCATCGGCATCACCAAAAATGCCGAAGCACCGTGGCGCTTCGGCATTCAGGGCTCGCGTTATCTCAGCAAACCTTTCCGCTGATTATTCCATGACCGCACTATGGTCGACGGCGGGCGCTGCTTTCGGCTTGCGCAGCAGCAGCACCAGCGGAATGACCGCGAGCGACATCACCATCAGCAGCTTGAAATCGTCCATGTAGGCGATGATCGTCGATTGCAGGGTGATGATCTCGTTGAGCGAAGCGCGCCCCGCCGCCGTCAGCGGACTGAGCCCCTGCGCCGCCACGGCATTGAAGGCGTGGTTGAATGGCGTCACATAGGCCGCGATCGATTCATGATTGCTCTGCGTGTTCTCGACGATCAGCGCCGCGACGATCGAAATGCCGACCGAGGAGCCGATGTTGCGCGACAGGTTGTAGAGCCCGGTGCCGTCGCCGCGCATATGGGCGGGCAGCGTGGCGAAAGCGATGGTTGTCAGTGGCACGAACAGGAAACCGAGGCCGGCGCCCTGTATGAAGCCGACCGAGACGATCGTCCATTGCGAGACGTCGGGCGTCCAACCGGTCATGTCGTGCATCGCCCAGGCAGTCAGGCCGAGGCCGAGCACCAGCAGCCAACGCGTATCGACCTTGCCGATCAGACGCCCGACGATGAACATGCAGAGCATGGTGCCGAGCCCGCGCGGCCCCATGACGATGCCGGCGGTGATGACGGGATAGCCCATCAGCGTCTGCAGGTATGGTGTCATCAGCGCCAGCGAGGCGAGATAAGTGATACCGATCACGAAGATGAAGATCATGCTGATGGTAAAATTCTGGTCGAGAAACAGCTTCGGATTGACGAAGGATTTCTCCGCCGTCAGCGTATGCACGATCAGCAGATAGAAAGCGGAAGCGCAGATCAGCGCCTCGAGGATTATCTCGCCGGAGGAGAACCAGTCGAGCTGCTCGCCGCGGTCGAGGAAGAGCTGCAGCGAGGCGATGCCGAGACTCATCATCCCGAACCCGAACCAATCCAGTTTGGCGAGGAAATCTCTCTTGGTCTCGGTGACGAAGATGACGATGCCGGCGAAGGCAAGCGCGCCGATCGGAATGTTGATGTAGAACACCCAGCGCCAGCTGATGTTATCAGTCAGCCAGCCGCCGATGACGGGACCGAGCACCGGCCCGACCATGACCGAGACGCCGAAGAGGGCCATGGCCGACCCGCGCTCCTCGACGGTATAGATGTCGAGAAGGATCCCCTGCGAAAGCGGCACCAGCGATGCGCCGAACAGACCCTGCAGCAGGCGGAAGGCGACGATCTGATTCAGCGATTGCGCCAGGCCGCATAGGATCGAGGCGGCCACGAAGCCGGCGATAGCGACGAGCAGCACGCGCTTGCGGCCGAACTTGGCGGCAAGGAAGCCTGACGGCGGCGTCATGATCGCCGCCGCGACGATGTAAGAGGTCAGGACCCAGTTGATCTGGTCGGCAGAAGCCGACACGCTGCCCTGAATATAGGGCAGCGCCACGTTGGCGATCGTCGTGTCCAGCGCCTGCATGATGACGGCGAGGATGACGCAGGCCGTGATTGCGCCGCGATTGGCAACCGGGGTCGCCGGGGAAGCGGAAGCGCTACTCATGATCCTTGCCCTGAGGCCGACCCAGAAGCTTGTTGACGAAATCGGGCAGGCCGCGGGCATGACCGGTCTCGACATCGACCACCGTGCTCATGCCGACGCGAAGCGGCGGCTTGCCTTCGGTGTCTTCGATGCTGACGCGCATCGGAATGCGCTGGACGACCTTCACCCAGTTGCCCGTGGTGTTCTGCGCCGGCAGCAGCGAGAAGCTGGAGCCTGAGGCCGGGCTAATGCTCTCGACCTTGCCCTTCCACGTCACGCCAGGATAGGTGTCGACGTAGATCTCGGCCGTCTGGCCTGGCTTGACGTAGGTAAGCTCGGTTTCCTTCGGGCTGGCGGCGATCCACAGATGATCGGTGGCAACGAGCGAGAAGGCCTGTTGCGAAGCCTGCAGGTAGGAGCCGACCTGCAGCGCGTTGACATTGGTGACGATGCCGTCGAACGGCGCCTTGACGACGCTGTGGTCGAGTTCGCGCTGGGCATTGTCGACATTCGACTTTGCCTGCAGGTAGAGCGGGTTCAGCTCGATCGGCTGATCGGCCGAACCGCCGAGCTGGGCAAGCGTGGTTGCGGCTTCCGCCTTGGCGACGGTCACCTTCTGCTCAGCAGCCTCGAGATTATGCTTGGCTTCGTCATAGGCCGATTGCGTCGCGCTGCCGTTGTTGACCAGGTTCTGCTGCCGGTCGAATTGATCCTGGTAATAAGGCAGATCGGCTTGCGCCTGGGTAATCTCGGCCAGCGACTGCTGGTAGCTCGCCTTGAGATTCATGATCTGGTTGCGCTGCACGCCGAGCTGCGCCTTGGCGCCGTCGAGCGCGATCTTGAAGGAATCGGCTCTGAGGCTGAAGAGCACCTGCCCCGCCTTGACCGCCTCGTTCTCGTGCACTTTGATCTGCTCGACGATACCCGAGACATCGGTGGTAAGCCCGACCATGTCGGCCTGGAGATAAGCGTTGTCGGTCGACATCACCTGGCCGCCATTGACGTAATAATAACCGCCGACAACGAGTGCCACCGGCAGCAGGGCGAACAGGATCGGCCGAGTGAGACTGCGCCGGCGGCGGACCTTGATGCCGCCGGGCGCAGCCACGGCGGCAGCCGGCGCTGAATTGGATGAAGGCGCTTCGGCTACCGTTTCCTGCTGTTTCGTTTGGTTGTCTTCGACAGATGTCTTGGTATTGGCGTCAGCAACGACGCGGAGGGGGGATTGATCAGCCATCGTTCGTCTCGTTCTCGTCAACCGGGGTCCGGCATGCCTGAACCAGGTTCGTCTTCATTACGGATAGGGTGTGGAAAAGCTGCTCGCGCTGCTCGGCTGAAACGCTTTGCAGCGCTTCCGCGCGGGTGGTGTCGCCAATCTCGCGCATTTCGGCGAGCAGCGGATGCGCCTCTTCGCGCATGTAGAGCAACCAGATGCGCCGGTCGGTCGGGTGCTGACGGCGCTCGATCAACCCGCGTTCGGCGAGTTTGTCGAGGATGCGCACCAGCGTAATTGGCTCGACCTCGAGGATTTCGGCAAGCCCGCTTTGATGGATGCCTTCATTGTTCGAGAGATAGGCAAGCGTCTGCCATTGCGATCGGGTCAGCCCAAGGCACTTCGCACGCTGCTCGAACCGCTTGCGCAGCAGCCGCGCGACGTCGTGGAGAAGGAAACCGAGGGTAGGAGTGGCGTTCATGAAAACCTGTGACTGTTATTTATAAGCATACTTATAATATGGGTAGATATATTGAGCTTGTGCGCTGCACAAGGGTATGGAAGACAGATTCGGCCGCCGCGGTGAAAATGCCGCAGCCGGCCGAGCCTATCCTGGGTTCCCCTCTATCGCCCTTTCGAGACGCCAGACGGTAGCCGCGGCCCGGCTCCGCCCTAGTTCCGAGACAGGAGCAGCCTCCGTCGGAGGCGCGCATTGGGGAGCTCGATGGCGTTCTTCGAAAGCATGTTGACGCTGCTGCTGGTGGCAATCGTCTTTCTGCAATTCTCCAGGAAGTTCAAAATTCCATATCCGACCATGCTGGCGATCGCCGGCGTCATTGTCGCCGCCGTGCCCTGGGCGCCCGAGGTCGCGATCGATCCCGAACTTGCACTTGCGCTGCTGGTGGCACCCGTGCTCTTCGACGCCGCCTATGATCTGCCGCCGAGAACGTTGCGACGAAACTGGCTGCCGCTCTTCTCGCTCGCCGCCATCGCCGTGATCCTAACGGCCGCCGCGGTCGCCACCGTCAGCGTGACGATGGCCGGCCTGCCGCTTGCCGCTGCCGTCGCACTCGGCGCCATCGTCGCGCCGCCGGATGCCGCGGCGGCGACCGCCATGCTCGACCGTTTCACCCTCCCGCGCCAAACCTATGTGATCCTGAAGGGCGAAAGCCTGCTCAACGACGCCGTCGCGCTGCTGATCTTCAGCGCCGCGGTTGCCGCGGCGGCGAGCCCCACCTTCTTCGCCGGCGTTCTGGCGCAACTGGCGCTCGCCGTGCCTGGCGGCCTCATCCTCGGTTACCTCATGGGCCGCCTGTACATGATCGTCGGTCTGAGGCTGGCCGGCACGCTTGGCGGCACCTTGCTCGAATTCGTCGCCACCTTTGGCACGTGGATCATCGCCGAGCGGCTGCACCTTTCGGCCATTCTGGCGATCGTCGTCTATGCCATGGTGATCGCCCGATACATGCCCGAGCGGCAGACCGCCCGCCACCGCATTCATTCGTATTCGGTCTGGGAAGCAGCAGTTTTCCTGCTCAACGTGCTCGCCTTCCTGCTGATGGGCCTGCAGGTCCGGCAGATCGTTCTCGACCTCGATCTCGGTCGCCTGAGTTTCGCCATCACCTTAGCCGCCGCGGTCTTCATCACCGTTATCGTCGTCCGCCTGGCCTGGGTACTCTTCTATAATCGCGTGGTGAACTTTCTCGCCGCGCGCGGACAAACGACACAAGCGGCTCCGACATTCGCGACCAGCCTGCTTGCCGGCTGGTGCGGCATGCGCGGTCTCGTCACGCTGGCGACAGCACTTGCTCTGCCAATCGACTTTCCGGATCGCGATATCATCCTGCTCAGCGCGCTGGCCGTCGTTCTCGGCACGCTCATCATCCAAGGCCTGACGCTCGGACCGCTGATCCGTTTCCTGAAATTCGACCCCGACACCTCGCTGGACCGCGACCTCGTCAGAGCTCGCGTCGCGTTGATCGATGCAGCGCTTGCCGAGCTTGCCGACGACGAGGATAAATCCGCGCGCATCCTGCGCGAGGTCTATACCTCCGAACGCGAGATCGCCGCCGACGGAAAACACCCACGCGAGGTCAGCAAGTTGGACAAGCAGCGCCGCAACGTCATCGCCGCCAAACGCCGCAGACTGGCGGCGATGCGTCGTGCCGACGAGATCGACGACGATGTTTTTCACATGCTGGAACAGGAGCTCGATTGGGCCGAACTCGCCGTCCTGCCGCCCGGCCGCGACGAGATCGTCGAGAGCTGACGCCATCCATGACGTTTTGATGGATTTCGAAACCGCAGCCAATTGGCATTTGCTATTTTTCGCCGCTGCCGTTTATATCCGGTTCCATAGGTTACGATTTTTCCGATTTGCATTGTATGCCGGCCTTCCCTCCCATGGATTGAACGCCGGGGGAAATCACGAGGGCCGAGGCCTTCGTTCAAAGCAGCAAGACGTGAATAGCATCACCTAATCTTAGGTTCGGCGGCAGTCTATCAGCCGTCGCGATTGGAGGGACCGGTATGAGTTACGTGCTTCGACGGATATTGATGCTCGGCTGCATCACCACGTTCATGCCTCTGGCGGCGATGGCGCAGGGCGCACCGTCTGCCCCTCCTCCGGTCACCGTCGCCAAGCCGGTCGTTCGTGATGTCATCGACAGTGACGAATTCATCGGCCGCTTCGAGCCGGTCGACGAAGTCTCCGTTCGCTCGCGCGTTGGTGGATACCTGCAGGAAATCCATTTCCAGGACGGTGCATTGGTCAAGCAGGGCGACCTGCTCTTCGTCATCGACCAGAGGCCCTTCGTCACCGCGCTCAGCCAGGCAAAGGCGACGCTCGAAGCGTCGCAATCGGCTCTGGTCTTTGCCGATGCGCAGTATAAGCGCGCGCAATCGCTTGCCGCGAGCGGCAGCCAGTCGGCGCAGACACTGGATGATCGCCGCCGCGAATTCGATTCGGCCGAGGCCAATGTCCGCGGCGCGCAGGCCGCAGCCGATCGCGCTTCTCTCGACATGGAATATACCGAAATCAAGGCGCCGCTCAGCGGCCGCATCGACCGCCGACTGATCTCGGCCGGCAACCTTGTGCAGACCGACCAGACCGTCCTAACGACCATCGTTTCGCTCGACCCGATCGATTTCTATTTCGACGTCGATGAGCGCCGCCTGCTGAATTTCGCCGACACGGCGCGCAAAGTGGGCAAGGAACTCCAGTTGGGCGGTGGCGGGCTGGATGTATCCGTCACGATCTCGGATCCCTCTGCCAAACCATTTAAGGGAAAGCTCGATTTCGCTGAGAACCGGGTCGACAATCAGAGCGGCACCATTCGTCTCCGCGCCCGCTTTCCCAACCCCGATCTCGTCCTTCAGCCCGGCCTATTCGGCCGCATTCAGGTTGAAGCCTCCAACACCTACCAGGCCATTCTCGTCCCCGACGAGGCAATCGGTTCGGATCAGAATGAGCGTGTCGTTTATGTCGTCGCAACGGACGGCACGGTTTCGACCAAGCCGGTGCGAGCCGGACCGCGGCTTTACGGTTACCGCGTGATACGCGAGGGCCTCGACGGCACCGAGACGATCATCGTCAACGGCCTGATGCGCGCCCGACCGGGTTCAAAGATCACGCCTCAGATGACCGAATTGCCGCAGGAGCGGCAGGATACTGCGCCCGAAACTGCCGGCGCGGAGAACGGACAATGAGATTTGCTCATTTTTTCGTCGACCGGCCGATCTTTGCGGCGGTCATCTCGATCCTTTTTCTCGTCGTCGGCGGCATTGCCTACACGCAATTGCCGGTATCCCAGTATCCGGAGATAGCGCCGCCGACCATCGTCGTGCGCACCTCCTATCCCGGCGCCGACCCGCAGACGATCGCCGATACCGTTTCGACGCCGCTTGAACAACAGATCAACGGCGTCGAAGACATGCTTTACATGTCCTCGTACTCCAGCGCCGATGGCGCCATGTCGTTGACCATCACCTTCAAGCTCGGCACCGATCTCGACAAGGTCCAGGTGCTTGTCCAGAACCGGGTTTCCATCGCCCTCCCCCGTCTTCCCGAGGAAGTTCAGCGGCTTGGGGTGACCACCGACAAAAGCTCACCTGATCTGATGATGGTGGTGCACCTGCTGTCGCCGTCGCACCGCTATGACCAGCTTTACGTCTCGAACTACGCCCGCAACCGCATTCGCGACGTTCTCGTGCGCCTCGACGGTGTCGGCGACGTGCAGATCTTCGGCGAACGCCAATATTCGATGCGAATCTGGCTGGATCCGGAAAAGCTCTCCGCCTATGGCATGACGTCAGACGATGTCGTCTCCGCCCTGAGAGACCAAAACGTCCAGGTATCGGGCGGCAAGATCGGTGCCCCGCCGGTAACCGGCAAGAATGCATTCGAATATACGGTACGAACGGAAGGCCGCTTCTCCGATGCGCGAGAGTTCCGTTATGTCATCGTGAAATCGACGACAGCGGGGCGACTTGTTCAGTTGCAGGACGTCGCCCGTATCGAACTCGGCGCGCAGGACTACGTCACCAACAGTTATCTCAACAACGACCCCGCAGTTGCTCTCGGCATCTTCGCCCGGCCGGGAAGCAACGCGCTCGACACGGCCCATCAGATCCAGACGCTCATGAAGGACGTCTCGCAGAATTTCCCGCCGGGCCTGGAATATCGCATTGTATATGACACGACCGAATTCATCTCGGATTCGATCACCGAGGTATACAGGACCATCGCCGAGGCGGCCATCCTTGTGGCGATCGTCGTTCTTGTCTTCCTGCAATCCTGGCGAACCGCAATCATTCCGATCATCGCCATCCCTGTATCGCTGATTGGCACCTTCGCCGTCCTGCTGGCATTCGGCTTCTCGCTCAACATGCTCACCTTGTTCGGTCTGGTGCTGGCGATCGGCATCGTCGTCGACGACGCGATCGTGGTGGTGGAAAACGTCGAGCGCAATCTGGCCCGCGGCATGACGCCGAAGCAGGCTTCCCATGTCACGATGGACGAAGTCGGAACCGCCGTCGTCGCCATCTCGCTGGTGCTGATCGCCGTGTTCGTGCCGACAGCCTTCATCCCGGGCATATCCGGCCAGTTTTACAGGCAGTTCGCCGTGACGATCTCGGTCACCACCGCGATATCGGCGTTGAATTCACTGACACTGTCGCCCGCCCTTGCGGGGATATTGCTGAAAACCCATGACCATGAAACCAAGCCCACGAATGTTGCATCACGCCTGGGAAGAGGTCTTGCAAATGGCTTCAATCATGGGTTCGATCGGCTGAGCTCCGGCTATTCATGGACCATTCGGCATCTGGTCGGCAGTTGGGTCGGCCTGACCGCGGCGATGGTCGCCTTCGTCTGCCTGCTCGGAGCAACCTGGTACATGAGCACCCGCGTTCCCGCGGGCTTCATCCCGACCATGGACCAGGGCTACGCGATCATCGTCATACAGCTTCCCGATGGTGCCTCGCTTGCGCGTACCGACGCCGTGGTCAAACAGGTGGGCGATATCGCCCGTACTGTGCCCGGTGTCGGCAACGCCGTACAGTTTGCCGGCTTCAGCGGCGCGACATTCACCAATGCCTCGAATGCCGGCGTCGTCTTCGTGCCCTTCAAATCCTTTGCTGAACGTGAAGAAGGCGGAGAGAACGCCAACAAGATCATCGGCGAGCTTTACGGCAAACTGCAAAGCATCCAGGAAGCCTTCATCATCGCCATCCCGCCGCCATCCGTGCGTGGCGTCGGCAATTCCGGTGGTTTCAAGATGCAGATTTCCGATCTTGAAAACGCCGACATGACGCGCGTGCTCGGTCTCGCCCGCCAGATGATGGGTGCGGCAGCCACGACCGAGGGACTGACCGGCGTCTTTACGACATTCTCCGATGCAAGCCCGCAATACTTCCTGGCGATCGACCGTGACAAGGCGCGGTTCTTGAACGTGCCGATCCCCAATATCTTCAACGCGCTTTCCATCAATCTCGGCGTCGCCTACGTTAACGATTTCAATGCGTTCGGCCGCGTCTACCAGGTCCGTGCCCAGGCCGACCGGCAATATCGCATGGACAGGGAAGACATCCTCGCCCTGAAGGTTCGATCGGCGACCGGCGCGCTGGTTCCGCTTGGAACGTTGATGGATATCCAAGATGCCAGCGGCCCGGCGCTTGTCCAGCGCTACAACATGTATGTCTCGGTGCCGCTTCAGGGCAATCCGACGCCGGGGACATCGACGGGCGATGCCATCGCGAAGATGGAAGCGCTGGCGGCGAAGATCCTGCCGCAAGGGACAACCTTCGAATGGACCGAACTCGCTTACCAGGAGACCCATACCGGCAACACGGCCGTTTACATCTTCGCCCTGTCTGTCGTCTTCGTCTTCCTGGCGCTGGCGGCACAATATGAGAGCTGGGTTCTGCCCTTGGCGATCATTCTCATCGTTCCGCTTGCGGTGCTCGCGGCGTTGATCGGGGTCTCGCTGAGAGGAATGGACAACAACGTCCTGACGCAGATCGGCCTGATCGTGCTGATCGGCCTTGCGGCCAAGAACGCCATTCTGATCGTCGAGTTTGCCAGGCAAGCGGAAGATGAGGGCAAGTCGCCGGTGGAGGCGGCCATCGGGGCCAGCCATCTCCGCCTGCGCCCGATCCTGATGACGGCATTCGCCTTCATCTTCGGCGTTCTGCCGCTTGCCATCGCCACCGGCCCCGGCGCCGAAATGCGCCAGTCGCTCGGCACCGCCGTCTTTTCGGGCATGCTTGGTGTGACGATCTTCGGCCTGTTCCTGACGCCGGTCTTCTACGTCGTGCTGCGCGGTTGGCGCCGCAACCGTCCGGCTGAGAAGGCGGTCGAGACCGTCCCGGTTGAGAGCGAGACGGCTTGATCCGCTTCGACAGGCGGCTGATAAGGCGAGAAATCAGGTTGAAAACAGATGCACCTCGCCCTGCCACAGGCGGGCGACGGTGAGCTTGCCGCTGCGATAGGCGCGCGTATCGAGATTGAGCCGTTTCGACCGTATGTCGGGCTCGTCATTCGGCGTATGGCCGTGAACGACGAGCTTCGGCAACGGCACCCGGCTTTCGAGAAAACGCTGACGGATGATGACCAGATCCTCATCCGTCTGCTCGCCCAGCGACAGCTTCGGATTGATGCCGGCATGCACGAAAATTACGCTTGGAGTCTCCAGCATGACAGGCATCGCCCGCATGAAATCGATATGCGTGTGTGGCAGCGACTGGCGGATAAAGGCATCGAGCTTTGCGCCGGAGGGAAAGACTAGCGGCAGATGCTCCGGATCGAGTCCATAAGATTTGAGCGACTCTGCCGAACCCATCCCCATCCACTCGTCATAGGAGATCCAGCCATCGATGTAGTCGAGCATGGCAATTTCGTGATTGCCGGTAAGGCAGATGCGATCGAAATCATCAGGCGGCGGCTCCATGAGATGCGTGATGACCCGGGCCGAATCCGGCCCACGGTCGATATAGTCGCCAAGCGTGACGATCAGCTTGCGACCCGGCAATCGAGCGGCATCGCGCAGGATCGCCTCTTCTGCTTTCACAAGCAGATCGTACCGCCCATGGATGTCGCCGATCGCATAGGTTGGGATAGCGGCAATATCCAGCCTCAGACGCGGTCTCGGCTGGCGTGCCATTTTCGAAACCTCGCCGTTGCGAGCAAGAGTGTCGCCCATCATGTTTCTCGATCAAGGAAGCCCCACTTCACCGTAAATAGAGTGGAGCACAAGGCAATCAAGCTGGTAAGAAAATTCAAAGCCTTCGGGTTTTGTAGAAAAACCGGCCTTATCATTCGTGGGCCAATCCTTCACTCCTGTATCTCTCGCATCGGCCCGAAAATCGGAGCGATTTTCGGAAGACACGATACGCGGAGTCAACGTGTTGCAGCGTCCGTTGCGCGTCTGAAAAGACGCGCGGCGCTGTAGGAAAGAGTGACCGATGGGAACGGTATCGCAGTTTCAGGATAAAGTGAGGCCTCCCGCACATCGCATCGAAAGTGAAGAGGAGGCGATATCCACGGCCCGCAGCCTCGCCGCCGCATTCCGGCATCGGGCGAGCGAACGCGATATCAACCGCGTGCTGCCCTTTGCTGAACTCGATGCGCTGTCGGTCTCGGGACTGACGGCGATCACCGTTCCGCCCGACTATCAGGGGCTCGACGTGTCGAACGCGCTGCTCGCCGAAATCGTTGCAATCATTGCCGAGGCCGATGCCTCGATCGGCGAGGCGCTGCAAAACCATTATTGCGTCCTGGAAACACTCCGCACCCATGCCGGCGAGGATTTGAAGGTATCGCTGTTTACCCGTGCGCTGCTCGGCGACCGCTTTGCGGGCGCCGGCCTCTCCGAAGGGGCCGAGCTTACCGCCGAAGGTCCAGGCTACCGCCTGAGCGGGCGAACTCGGCAGACGCCCGGCATTCTATTCGCCGACTGGATCGCGGCTGCCGCCACCGCGCCGCCCAGCCGCCCAGTGACACTCTACCTCGCATGCGATGCGGTAGGCCTGCAGGTGATCGACGATTGGGACGGTTTTGGCCAACGCACCAATGGCTCGGGAACGGCGATCATAGGCAGGCTACACGTCAATGCCGATGCGATAGCGCCTTCCCCCTCCTCCGGAAATCCGACCGGCATCTCGCTCGGCCTGCTGCTCAAGGCCAGCGTCAGCCTCGGCATCGCGCGGGCCGCATGGACCGACCTCACGACCGCGATTGACGATTGCACCGCCGTCCTTGCGCAGCTCGGCGAACGCGCCGTCCGCATCGAAGCGACGGCGGCAGCCTTGGAACGGGCTGGCCGCAAACTCGATATTGCCCAGGTCAACCCTGTGGAGGCCGCGATGGCGGACGCGCATTTCTCTGCCTCGGCGGCCGCGATCCTTGCAGGGGAAACGGCAATCGACACCGCAAACGCGCTGTTCGAACTTGTAGGGGAAACATCCGCCGGCATCGGGCTCAATCTCGACCGGCATTGGCGCAATGCCCGCATTCACGCTCTATCGCTGCCACGGGACAAGCTGGTGCGTTCCGCAGGCGAATATAGGTCGAAGCCCGGCGACGCCTAATTCAGCTGGCAGCGGAGACCGGGAATTGTTCCTCGGGGCCTTCGATGCCGCCGCCATCGGCGACGAATTGCTCGAGGCTCATATTGTCGAGAATGGCGGCGATCGCGTCACGAACATCGGTCATCGAGCGCCGCACCTGACAGGTTTCCGGATCGGCGCAGTCGTCGCAGGCCTCGTAAGCCGTACGGCTGGCACAGCGAATCGGCGCCAGCGGCCCATCGAGCGTGCGGATGACATGGCCGATGCGGATTTCGGAAGCCGGCCGCGACAGGGAATAGCCGCCGCCCGGCCCCTTCTTCGACCGCAGGATGCCGACATTGCGCAGTTCGAGCAGGATCGTATCGAGGAATTTCTTCGGGATATTATTGCGGCTTGCGATGTCATTGATGAAGGCGGTCTCACCCGGCGCCAGCCGCGCCAGATCCACCAGCGCCTTAAGCCCGTATTTGCCCTTTTTCGTCAGCATCGTCTTTGCCCTGTAGAAAACGCAGTATTTATCCTGCCAATAGCAGGCAAATAGCGTCAAAAGCGTGAACATACAACAAAATAGCTATTATTTATAGCTTATATCGGCAACGTCCACAGGCCCGCCCGGCAGTCTTGAGAAGAACCGACTTGCCGAGCCATTGACAGCCTTTGGTCAGATCGTCTTCAGCATGCCGCCATCGACGAAATAGGTGGAGCCGATGCAATAGCTCGCGCGTTCCGAACTCAGGAAGACGAAGACGTTTGCCAGTTCCTCGGGAGTGCCGAACCGTTTGGAGGCGGCGTGTTCGTTGGCGACACCCTGCAGATAGCCCTCCCAGTTCCCGCCGGTTTCGGCCGTCAACTGCTTGGCGGTCTTGATCCAGTCGGGCGTCAGGATCAGGCCGGCATTGACGCAGTTGACGCGGATATTGTCCTTGATGAGCTCAGTCGAAAGCGTCTTCGAAAACATCATCAGTGCCGACTTGCTGACATTGTAGATCGGCTCGTACCAGAGCGGCTGGACAGCGCAGATCGAGGCATTGTGCAGGATCACACCGCCACCGCGTTCCTTCATCTGCGGCGCAATTCCGCGCGCCAGCCGCACGGCGGCCATCACATGCAGGTCCCAATAGGTCTGCCACTTTTCGTCGGGCGCCTCCATCACCGTCTCGTTCGAACCGGTGCCGGCATTGTTGATGAGGATATCGGCGCCGCCTTTTTCGGCCGCCGCTGCAATGATCGCCTCGGTTCCCGCAACCGTCGCGACATCGGCGACAATAGCGGCGGCGCTGACGCCATACTTCTCGGCGATCCGGGCGGCTTCCGCCTCGAGCCGTTCGCCGCCACGGGCCGCCAGCACCAGATTGGAGCCCTCAGCCGCCAGCCCCTCGGCGATCGCCAACCCAATCCCGACAGAGGCGCCGGTTATGACGGCGGTCTTTCCCTTAAGTCCGAGATCCATATTTTCCTCCGCGCAAGCGGCCGGCGGTTCCGGCCTGATGTGCCGAGTGTTCCGTCAATGAAACCGGGCGTCAAGCACCCAAACGCCTCTTGCGGCAGTCACCGATCTGTCGCAGCCTGCATCCACACATAAGAGGAGTTTTCATGCGACGTTATTCAGCCTGTATAGAGTGGCTGTTTGCCGAAGAAGGCGACCGCTTTCCCGATCGCATCGGCCGCGCTCGTGCCAGCGGCCTGACGGCGATCGAATTCTGGCGCTGGACCGACAAGGATCTGGATGCGATCGAGGCGGCGCTGAAGGAAAGCGGCCTTGCCGTCACCAGCCTCGTTGCCGAACCGATGATCGCGCTGACCGATGCCGCCAACCGGCAGGCCTGGCTGAAAGGTCTTGCCGAATCCGTCGCCGTGGCAAAACGTCTCGGCGCGCCGGTCCTGATTGCCCAGGCGGGCAACGATCTTCCAAACGTGCCCCGCGAGGAGCAGCGCCGGGCGCTCACCGAAACGCTGAAAGCCGGCGCCGATATTCTTGCCGGCAGCGGTGTGCGCCTCGGCGTCGAGCCGCTCAACATCCGCATCGATCATGTCGGCTATTTCCTCCATTCGACCCGCGAGGGCCTCGACATCATCGATGACGTCGCCCGCCCGGAGATCGGCATCGTCTACGACATCTACCATTCCGCCGTGATGGACGAGCGCACAGAAGAGGTGCTGAAGGGCCGTCTCGACCGCGTCATCCACGTCCATGTCGCCGATCATCCCGGCCGCAACGAACCGGGCTCCGGCGGCATCGACCTTGCCCACCGCCTCGGCTGGATTTTCGCCAACGGCTACGACGGTTCGGTCGGCCTGGAGTACCGACCGACCAGGCCCGGTGCGGACGCAGTCAGAGCTGCGATCGCCTCGCTCGGCGGTTAAGCTTGAGCGACGTCAGCGCTCGGCGCCACCTTGCATGGGCCGGCCGAGCGGCGCTCGACGATGCGGGAGGCAATCATGACACGCCGCGCCGGCATACCGGGCAGGCGTGGATTCTCGATGCGTTCGAGCAGGAGCCGCAGGCCGACCGCCCCGCATTCCTGCCCTTCCATCCTCACCGTCGTTAGCGCAGGCGAAATCTGCGTCGCCGGCGAAAAATCGCCGAAACCGACGACCGAAATATCATCGGGAATGCGATATCCTTGGCCGAGAAGCTCGGAAACCACGGTCAGCGCCAAGCCGTCATGTGCGCAGAAAAAGGCCGTCGGCCGGATATCTTTTTCTGCCAACGCCCGGAAGGCTGCGCCGAAGCCGGCTTGTTCGTCGAAATGCATAACATGCAGCGCAACATTGCCATAACGTTCTGCGATCTCCCGGGCGCCGTAGTAACGCTCCTGGCGCCCCCTGAACCCCGGCGTGCCATAGACATAGACGATGGAACGGTGTCCAAGATCTACCAGATATTGGATCACCGCCTGCCCCGCCTCGTGGTCCGTTCCGGTCACTTGGTCGGCCTGTTCCAGCGGATCGACCCAGCCGAAACGCACGATCGGAACGCCCGTCGCACTCACCGCCACCATTGCCTCGCGGTCGTGAGGCCCAACGATGATCAGCCCGTCGCAAGCGCGCGCAAGTTCCTCCAACTGTCCGGCATTGTGCGTCCAACGCACGCGCAACGTCATGCCGAGCCGGTGCGCCTCGCGCTGCACCCCGTTCTGCACCTGCATATAGAGCTCGCTATTGACCGCATCGAGATCATGAAAGACGACTGCGACTTCACCAGCGCCCCCCTGTCCCGCGGGCCTGGTATAACCGAGACGCTGTGCCGTCTCGCGAATCAGCGTGCGCGTTTCCTCGCTGACACCACTCTTGCCGGCAAGCGAGCGTGACACGGCATATTTCGAGAGGCCGACCTCCCGCGCGATCGTCTGCAACGTAACCCGGCCCCTACTTCCCACCTGACACCTCGCTCTTCGACTGATCGGCGCTATCGCGCTCGCAAGCCAAAATATTGCACTAACAGAACATAACGCTTTACCTAACAATATCCAAATGTAATCTTTCCTACATCCCAAGCCCGACGGCAAAATTAAGAACAAGGGCGCGGTTTTCGGAGGAGACCCCTATGATCAAGCTGAAACGTCGTGCGTTTCTGGCCGGGACGTCGGCCGCACTCATATTGCCGGCGCTGCCGGTTTTCGCCGCCGACTTCAAGGAAGCGGATATTCTGAAAGCGAAAGTTTCAAGCGGCGCCCTGCCGGCCCTCAAGGACCGGCTTCCAGAAAATCCGCTCGTCGTCAAGCCGGTCGAGAGCGTCGGCAAACACGGCGGCGACTGGAACATGGCGCTGGTCGGCGGCGGCTCGCTGTCGATGCTGTTCCGCTACCAGGCCTATGAGCCGCTGCTGCGCTATACGCCCGATTGGTCCGGCGTGACGCTGAATGTTGCAGAGTCCTTCGAGGGCGACGCCGACTCCAAGGTCTACACGATCCGCCTGCGCAAGGGCATGAAATGGTCTGACGGCCATCCCTACACCACTGAGGACATCAAGTTCTGGTACGACACTGTCTTCACCGACAAGCGTGTCGCCTTCGTCGGCCAGGATCACTGGAAGTCTGGCGGCAAGCCGGCCAAGCTCGAAATCGTCGACGAACAGACCTTCAAGGTCACTTTCGACAGGCCGAACGGCCTGTTCCCGCTGCAGGTCGCCTGGGCCAACAGCGACCAGACGACGCGCACGCCGAAGCACTATCTCGAGCAATTCCACATCGACTACAATCCGAAGGCCGATGAGCTCGCCAAGCAGCGCGGCTTCGAAAGCTGGATCGCCTCCTTCCAGGCGGCCGCCGGTTTCCAGGACGACAATGCCTTCTTCCTGAACTCCTCGAAGAAGCCCTGCGTCCACGCCTGGATGTTCACCGTAGCACCCGGCGAAAACACCGAGCGCGCCGTCGCCGAACGCAATCCCTACTATTGGAAGGTCGATACCGAAGGCAACCAGCTGCCCTACATGGACCGCATCGTCTACCAGATGGTCGCCGACCCGCAGGTTCTGCTGCTGAAGGCCATGCAGGGCGAAGTCGACCTAATGGATCAGTATATCGCCACTCCGAACAACAAGTCGGTGCTCTACGATGCGCGTGAGCAGGGCGGCTATGATTTCTACACGTTGACCTCGACCGAAGCCAATGTGATGAATTTCATCTTCAACCTGAACCACAATGACGAGACCAAGCGGAAACTCTTCCAGAACAAGGATTTCCGTGCGGCACTCTCCACCGCACTCGACCGGCAGGCGCTGATCGATGCCGTGCTCGTCGGCCAGGGTACGCCCGCCCAGCCCTCGATCAAGAAGGAAGATCCGCTCTACAACGAGCAGCTCGCCACGCAATTCACGGCCTATGACGTCGACAAGGCGAATGCCATGCTCGACCAGCTCGTGCCGAAGCGCGACGACCAGAACTTCCGCCTCGATGAGAAGGGTCGCCGCCTCACGATCATCTTCGAGATCGACCAGGCCCGAGCCGTCTTCCTCGATCTCTTCCAACTGGTCATCCCGATGTTCCAGGCGGTCGGCATCGATGCGCAGATGCGCTCGATGGACCGGTCGCTCTGGGAAACCCGCGTCCGCCAGGGCCGCGATTTCGATGCGACGGCGCACCAGTTCGGCGCCAATGGCGGCGTCGCCGCCATGCTGGACCCGCGCTACTACGTGCCGACCGATGCCAATGCCATGTACGCACCGGCCTGGCAGCTCTGGTACCGCGACCGCGGCAACGCCAATGCCGAGGAGCCGCCGGAAGGCACGAAGAGCCAGCTTGCTCTTTATGACAAGCTGAAAGCGACCTCCGACGCTGCCGGCCAGCACGAGATCATGAAGCAGCTCCTTCAGGGTGCCGCCGACAACTTCTATGTCTTCGGCATCTCGCTGCCGCCGGATGGCTACGGCATCGTCAAGAACAACATGAAGAACATCACGAAGACCATGCCGAACTCCTTCGGCTGGCCGACGCCCGCTCCGACGATGCCGGAGCAGTTCTACAAGGTCTGATGGCCTTTTCCAATGATGCATGTCAGGCGCCGGCTTCACCGGCCGGCGCCAGCGCATAGCCCCGAAAATCGGAATCGATTTTCGGAAAGGATTATACGCAAATTCAAAGTGTTAGAGCGTCACTAACGCGTCCTTTTCGACGCGCGCCGCTCTAAGCCCCTTCTTTTGCCAATGATTGGATGAAGACGATGCTCGACGCCAGGAAACAGAACACCGATACGTTGAGGACGCCGGAGTGGTTCAAGACCGCGACCCGCTGGACCCAGCTGACCTTCGTGGAGGATGACCCGGAAAAATATGACCCGGCCTTCTGGATCGATGTCTTCAAGCGCACCAAATCGAATGCGGTCTGTCTCAGCGCCGGCGGCTATATCGCCTATTATCCGAGCGATGTGCCCTACCACTATGTGAGCAAATATCTCGGCGACAAGGATATCTTCGGCGCGCTCGTCGACGCCGCCCGCAAGCTCGACATGCATGTCATGGCCCGCGTCGACCCGCATGCGATCCACGACGACGCAGCCAAGGCCCATCCGGAATGGGTGATGATCAATGCCGACGGCACGCCGCGCCGCCACTGGGCCTATCCCGATGTCTGGGTGACCAATGCCTATGGCGATTATAACACCGTTTTCATGCCGGAAGTGGTCAAGGAGATCGTCCGCAAATACGATATCGACGCGATCTTCGCCAATCGCTGGCAGGGCCACGGCGTCGATTACAGCGAAGACAGCGCTCGCCGCTTCAAGGACATGTCTGGCCATCACCTGCCGAAGAAGCCCGATGCCGAGGATCCGGCCTGGCAGGCCTGGGTGCAGTGGCGCCGCCGTGTGCTGACGGACATGATCGCCCAGTGGGACGATGCCGTGAAGGCGATCCGCCCGCATGCGAGCTTCATCCCGAACATGGGCGGCGCTTCGCTGATGGAGTTCGACCTCTCGGTCATCGCCAGGCATTGCCCCTTCCTCGTCGTCGACCATCAGGGCCGCAAGGGCCTTGAACTCGGCTGGTCGGCCGGGCGCAACGGCAAGCGCATCCGCGCCACCTTCCCCGACCGCCCGGTCGTGCTGATCACCTCGATCGGCCCGGAGGAGGAATATCGCTGGAAGGACGCCGTCACCTCGGGTGAGGAGATGCAGCTCTGGATCAATGACGGCACGGCCCACGGCCTCTACGCCTGGTTCACCAAGTTCAACGGCGTCGTGCCCGACAAGCGCTGGGTCGAGCCTGTGGCCGACGCCTTCGGTCTGCAGGCAGCCGTCGAGCCGGTACTGGAAAGCATGAAGCCGACCGCAGAAATCGCCGTCGTCGATCCCTCGACGACGCTGCGTCACTGGGCGCCGGAAGAGCGGCACTTTGCCGAGAAGCACGATCTCGGTCTCTATCACGCCCTCGTCGAAGCCCGTCTGCCCTTCGAACTGCTTTCGGATCAGGTGCTGACCGAGGACAACCTCGACCGTTTCAAGCTGATCATTCTCGCCAATGCCTCCTGCCTCTCGGATGTGCAAAACGCGGCGATCCGCGCCTATGTCGATCGCGGCGGCAGCGTCATCGCTTCCTATGAGACATCGCTGCGGGACGAGTTCGGCAAGAAACGTCCGGACTTCGGCCTTGCCGACGTGCTCGGTGCAAAATTCATCGCCGGCCCGCGCGGCATCGTCAAGAATACCTATATCGCCCTTTCCGGCGATCATCCGATCAACCAGGGTTATGAAGACGCCGAGCGCATCATGGGCGGCACCCGCCTCATCCACGCCGAGCCGTATGCCGATGCGAAGACACCCTTCCTCTACGTTCCCGATTTCCCGGATCTGCCGATGGAAGAGGTCTATCCGCGTGAGGACCCGAAAGGAGCGGCCGTCATCGCCCGCGAAACCGGCAAGGGCGGACGCACAGTCTATATCCCCTGGAATATCGGCGAGATCTTCTGGGAAGTCTTTGCTGTCGACCACGCCCGCCTGCTTGCCAATGCCGTCCACTGGGCGCTCGGCAAGACGCCGCGCATCACCGTCAAGGGCAAGGGCGTCGTCGATCTGGCGCTTCGAGAAAACGATCATGGCCTAGCACTTAGCCTCTTCAACCTCACCAACCCGATGATGATGAAAGGTCCGATCCGCGAGAATTACCCTCTGGCTACACAGACCGTTTCGGTGGAGATTCCAGAGGGCCGATCGATGGCGAAGGCGTGGCTTGTCGTTGCCGACCGCGCCGCAAGCTTCACCCTCGGGAATGGCCGCGCACAGGTGGAGGTGCCGAGCATTGATCGGCTGGAGGTGCTGCACCTCACCTGGAAATGAGGTGATACGCGAGGAGCGCTTTTGGCCTGGAGGGGCCGAAAGCGGATGGAGATCCGGGGGAAGCACCTCACGGTGTTCCCGACGGGAGGAGAAACATTCCGATGCTTGGCTATATCTTCAAGCGCGTGCTCTACATGATCCCGACCTTGTTCGGCATGTCGCTGATCTCGTTCCTGATCATCCAGCTGCCGCCGGGTGACTACCTGACCTCGATGATCGCCACCATGAGCGACAGCGGCCAGACCGTCGATCCCGCGCAGATCGAGCGCCTCAAGGAAATTTATGGCTTCGACGACCCCTTCTATGTCCAATACCTGAAATGGATCTGGGGCATCGTCAGCCGCGGCGACTTCGGCTACTCCTTCGAATGGGGCCAGCCGGTCTCCGGCCTGATCTGGGCCCGCATGGGCTCGACGCTGGTGATCTCGCTCTTGAGCTTGCTCTTCGTCTGGATCGTCGCTTTGCCGATCGGCATCTATTCCGCCGTCCGCCGCCACTCCGTCGGCGATCACGTCTTCACGTTCCTCGGCTTCATCGGCCTGGCGGTGCCGAACTTCATCCTCGCGCTGACGCTGATGTACATCGCCTATAAATATCTCGGCCAGAGCGTCGGCGGGCTGATCTCGCCGGAATATGCCGAAGCGCCGTGGAGCCTTGCCAAGGTCGGCGACTTCCTCGCCCATCTCTGGATCCCGATTATCATCATCGGCGCATCGGGAACGGCGGCGATGATCCGCATCCTGCGCGCCAACCTGACGGATGAACTGCACAAGCCTTATGTGGTCACCGCCCGCGCCAAGGGCTTGCCGGAGTACAAGGTCATCCTCAAATATCCTGTCAGAATCGCGCTCAATCCCTTCGTCTCGGCAATTGGCTGGGTATTGCCGCACCTCGTCTCCGGCGTCACCATCACCGCCATCGTGCTGAACCTGCCGACCGCCGGCCCGCTGCTTTTTCGCGCGCTGATCTCACAGGATATGTATCTCGCCGGCAGCTTCATCCTGCTTTTGAGCGCCCTCACCCTCGTCGGCATGCTGCTGTCGGATCTGCTGCTGGCGCTGCTCGATCCGCGCATCCGGTTCAATTGAGGGGAATGCGATGAGCACGCACGAAACCTTCGGAACCCATGCAGGCCCGCTCCATGCCGTCGCCGACGGTCCCTCGATCAGCCCGCTGAAACAGGGCAAGACCGTCTCGACCGCCGCGATTGGCCCCTGGCGGCTGGTCGCGGGCAAGCTGGTCCGCCAAAAGGTGGCGATGGTAGCCGGCGCAATCATTCTCTTCCTCTATCTGGTCGGCCTCTTCGCCGAATTTCTGGCGCCCGCCTTACCGACGACCTCGCGGCCGCAATACACCTATGCCCCACCGCAGGGCTTCAGCTTCTTCGTCGAAAAACCGGACGGCAGCTCGGAATTCAATTTCCACGTGAAGGGCTACAAGGTCGAGATCGACAAGGTGGCGCTGCGCCGCACCTTCGTCGTCGACGACACCAAGGTGGTGCCGATCGGCTTCTTCGTCAAAGGCGCCGCCTATGATCTCTGGGGCTTGATCCCGATGAACAGGCACCTGATCGGCCCTCTCAACCAGAACGACCCGATGTATCTGCTCGGCGCCGACCGTCTCGGCCGCGACGTCTTCTCGCGCCTCGTCTACGGCACCCGAGTCTCTATGTCGATCGGCCTCGTCGGCGTCGCCATGTCGCTGATCCTGGGTGTCGTACTCGGTTCGATCTCGGGCTTCTACGGCGGCTGGGTGGATACCCTGATGCAGCGGCTCATCGAGGTCGTCAGCGCCATGCCGACCATCCCGCTCTGGCTGGGTCTGGCGGCGGCGATCCCGCTGACATGGTCGCCGGTCAACGTCTATTTCGTCATAACGATCATCGTCTCCTTGCTCGGCTGGACCAGCCTCGCCCGCGAGGTGCGCGGCCGGTTTCTTGCGCTACGCAGCGAGGATTTCGTCGTTGCCGCCAGACTCGACGGATCGAGCGAAGCGCGGCTGATCTTCCGCCACATCCTGCCGTCGCTGACGAGCCACATCCTCGCGGTCGTCACCCTTGCCGTGCCGACCATGATCGTCGCCGAGACGTCGCTCTCCTTCCTCGGCATCGGCTTGAAGCCGCCGGTCGTCAGCTGGGGCGTGCTGTTGCAGGACGCGCAGAACATTCGCACGGTCGCCACCGCGCCATGGCTGCTGATCTGGCCGTCGCTCGCGGTCGTCGTCGCCGTGCTGTCCTTCAATTTCTTCGGCGACGGCCTTCGCGATGCCGCCGACCCCTATGAGAGCTGAGGAGGAAATCGTGACCGATCTTTCCGAAGACGTTGTTCTCTCCGTCGAAAACCTCTCGATCGATTTCAGGCTGCGCACCCACATCCTGCACGCGGTCGAAAATGTCAGTTTCGAGCTGAAACGCGGCCAAACGCTCTGCCTCGTCGGCGAAAGCGGCTCCGGCAAGAGCGTCACCGCCCGCTCGCTGCTGCAGATCGTCGACAGCCCCGGCAGCATCGTTTCCGGCCGCATCCTGCTGCGCAACGGCGACGAGGTCACCGGGGGTAACGGGGTCACCGATATCGCCGCCCTGAAGCCGTCGGATCGGGCGATGCGCGCCATCCGCGGCCGCCGCATCGGCCTGATCTTCCAGGAGCCGATGAGCTCGCTGTCGCCGGTCCATACCATCGGTTCGCAGATCATCGAGGCCGTGCGCCTGCACAGCGATCTCGACAAGCGCGCCGCCCGCGAAAGAACCGTCGAACTGCTGCGCCAGGTCGAAATCCCCGATCCCGACAGGATGGCGGACCGCTACACCTTCGAATTTTCCGGCGGCATGCGCCAGCGCGCTATGATCGCCATGGCGCTTGCCGGCAATCCCGATATTCTCATCGCCGACGAACCGACCACGGCGCTCGATGTCACCACCCAGGCCGAAATCCTCGACCTGATCAAGCGCCTGCAGGTCGAACGCGGCATGGCCATGCTGCTCATCACCCACGATATGGGCATCGTCGCCGAAGTGGCCGACGACGTCGCCGTCATGCGCTTCGGCCGCATCGTCGAACGGGGTCCGGTCGACGCGATCTATCACGCCGCCGAGCATCCCTATACCCGCCAGCTGCTCGCCTCAACGGTGAAACTGACCCACCATGTCGAAGACAAGCTGCCATCCGTGGCGCCGTCGCCGCAGGCGCCGAAGCCGATCCTTTCCGTCCGCAACCTCGGCAAGATTTACGGCTGGCAGGGCCAGGCCAACACGCTACGCGCGGTCGACGACGCCAGTTTCGATCTTTATCCGGGCGAAAACCTCGGCATCGTCGGCGAAAGCGGCTCCGGCAAAACGACGTTGGGCCGGCTCATCCTGCGCACCATCGAGCCAACATCGGGCAGCATCAGCTATCGCAACCGGGAGGGCCGTGAGATCGACGTCACCAAGCTGACGAAACGCGAGCTGCGCACCTTCCACCGCGAAGTCCGCCTCGTCTTCCAGGATCCGTTCGCCTCGCTCAATCCGCGCATGACCGTCAAGGAGGTGATCGGCGATCCCCTCATCGTCAACGGCCTCGCCAAGGGCAAGGCGCTGGAGGACCGCGTCGCCGAGCTGATGCGGCTCGTCGGCCTCGATCCGATGGGCATGGAGCGTTACCCCCATGCCTTCTCCGGCGGCCAGCGCCAGCGTATCGGCATCGGCCGCGCGCTTGCGCTCGATCCGCGCATCATCATCGCCGACGAGGCGACCTCTGCGCTCGACGTCTCGATCCGCAGCCAGATTCTCGATCTGCTGCTCGATATCCGCCAGCGGCTGAACCTTAGCTTCATCTTCATCTCGCACGACATTTCAGTCGTGCGTTATTTCTGCGATCGGGTCGCCGTCATGCATCGCGGCAAAATCGTCGAACTCGGCGAGGCCGAGCAGATCTGCACCGCTCCCAAGGAGGCCTATACCAAGAGCCTCATATCAGCCGTTCCCAATCCTGACCCCCGCGACAAGCGCATGCTGCATCGGCATCGTTTCGTCGCGCCCGCCATCTAAGGACTGTCCAGTGCCGAAATTCTCCGCCAACCTTTCCTTCCTCTATCAGGACCTACCGTTCCTCGATCGTTTCGCCGCTGCCGCACGGGACGGTTTCGGCGCGCTCGAATATCTCGGCCCCTATGCCGAGCCGAAGGAGAAGGTCGCCGAGACGCTGAAGGCAAGTGGCCTGAAACAGGCGCTCTTCAACGTGCCATCAGGAGACTGGGCCGGCGGTGAGCGCGGCATTGCCTGCCTGCCGGATCGCGTGCAGGAATTCCGCGATGGTGTGACCCAGGCGCTCGATTATGCCAAGGCGCTCAATTGCCGGCAGGTCAACGTCATCTCCGGCCTGGTGCCGAAGGGTGCGGACCTCGAAACGCTGGAAACGGTGCTGGTCGACAATCTGAAATATGCAGCAAAGCGCGCCGCCGATGCCGGCGTCAGGCTGCTGATCGAGCCGATCAACCTGCGCGATATTCCGGGTTTCTTCCTGTCGAGCACCGCCCATGTCGAACGCATCCTCGACAGGGTCGGCTCCGACAATCTCTATATCCAGTATGATTTCTATCACATGCAGATCATGCAGGGCGATCTGATGCCGACCTTCACAAGGCTGCAGGAGAAGATCGCCCATGTGCAGATCGCCGACAATCCCGGCCGCAACGAACCCGGCACCGGCGAGATCAATTACCGCTTCATCCTCTCTGAACTCGACCGCCTTGGCTACGACGGCTGGGTCGGCTGTGAATACAAGCCGAAATCAGGCACCAGCGAGGGCCTCGGCTGGATGAAACCCTACCGGAAGCAAGCGAGAACAGCATGAATATAGGATTCATCGGACTGGGCGTCATGGGTCGCCCGATGGCGGAACACCTCATCGATTCCGGCCACACGCTGCATCTCCACCGTGTCAAGGAGGTCTCGCAGCATCTCGTCGACAAGGGCGGCAAGGCGGCGTTAGGCGCCAAGGCTGTGGCCGAAGCCTCGGACATCATCGTGCTGATGCTGCCGGATACGCCTGACGTCGAGACGGTTCTCTTCAGCGAGAACGGCGTCGCCTCGGGCTTGTCCGAGGGCAAGCTTGTCATCGATATGAGCTCGATCTCGCCGGTGGCGACGAAGAGCTTCGCCAAGCGCGTCGAGGCCCTCGGCTGCGATTATCTCGATGCTCCGGTTTCCGGCGGCGAAGTTGGCGCCAAGGCCGCCTCGCTGACGATCATGGTCGGTGGCAAGGAGCAGGCTTTCGAGCGCGCCAGACCGCTCTTCGAAAAGATGGGCAAGAACATCACCCATGTCGGCGGCAGTGGCGACGGCCAGACCGCCAAGGTCGCCAACCAGATCATCGTCGGGCTGACGATCGAAGCGGTTGCCGAAGCGCTGCTGTTTGCCAGGAAGGCCGGCGCCGACCCGGCCAAGGTGCGCGCCGCACTGATGGGCGGCTTTGCCGCCTCGCGCATCCTCGAGGTGCATGGAGAGCGCATGGTCAAGGAGACCTTCGAGCCCGGCTTCCGCATCCGCCTGCATCGCAAGGACATGACACTTGCCGTCGATGCAGCCCGCGCGCTCGATCTGTCGCTGCCGAACACCGCCGCGACGCAGCAACTGATGAATGCCGCCATCGCCATTGGCGACGGCGAACGCGACCATTCCGCCCTCATCCGCACGCTCGAACTCCTCGCCGGAGGGCCGCGCTAGAAGAAACGCTTTTTAAAATAGCCGGACGACATCCTCGATTGCCTATTGCCGGAGCCTCTTCTCCGGACGGCGAAGCCATGTCCGGACATCGATAGAAAAGGACAAGACAATGCTCAATAAAGATATCCAACTGCCCTACGGCGCCGTCTATTTTCGCAAATCAAATCCGCCCCGCGACGATTGGGAGCGCGACTACGCGACCGCTGGGCAAGACGGCCTCAACATCTTCCGCCACTGGTTCATGTGGGGCGCGATCGAGACAGCACCCGGCGTTTACGACTGGGAAGAATATGACCGCCAGTTGGACCTTGCCGCCGCAAACGGCATCAAGACAGTCATCGCCGAACTGATCCATGCCGTGCCCGACTGGGCCGTTCGCAAATACGCCCATGCGCTGCAGGTCAATGCCGACGGCAACAAGCTCGGTTCCTATATGGGCGTCTCGGCGGCGACCGGCGGCTTCTCCAATAATGGCGGCGGTGCCGGCGCCCTGACGCTGAACTGCCCGGAGGTCAAGGAAGCTGCCGGCAAGTTCCTGACCGCGCTCGCCACCCGCTACAAGGATCACCCGGCAATCTATGGCTACGACGTCTGGAACGAGTGCAACTATTCCGCCGATGTCGATTACAGCAGCTACGCCAAATCAGCCTTCCGCAAGTGGCTGGAGAAGAAATACGGGAGCCTGAAGGCCCTGGCGACAGCCTGGCACCGCTACAGCTACGCCGAATGGGAGGATATCGAGCCGCCGGTCCACATGGCGCCCTATCCCGAATGCATCGACTGGCTGCAGTTCAAGCGCGACAACTTCTACGACCAGATGCAGTGGCGCATCGACACACTCCGCGCCGTCGATCTGAAGAACACCATCGTTGCCCACGGCATATCGGGCGCAATTCCCAACATGGCGGCCAACGGCTGCGACGACTGGCTCGCCGCTTCCAAGGTCGAAGTCTACGGCTTCACCTGGATCCAAGCGCGCAAGGGCTCGGAAGCCTGGAAGAACTGGTACGGCGTCGATATCAACCGCGCCGCCGCCCGCGGCAAGCCTTTCTGGCATGCCGAGCGCCAGGGCGGCCCCCTTTGGCTGCAGCCGCAGGTGATCGGCCGCGACAAGGAGGATGGCCGTGTCGCCGAGCCCGAGGATATCCGCCTCTGGAGCATGACCTCGCTTGCCGGCGGCGCCCGCGGCGTCCTAAACCTTCGCTGGCGCCCACTGCTTGACGGCCCCCTTTTCGGCGCCTTCGGCTCCTACGGCATGGACGGCTCGCGCACGCCGCGCTCCGACATGGCGAGCGCCATGGCAAAGTGGGCAAACGACACGGCGCAAGGTCCCCTCTGGGAGGCAAAGCCGGTGCGCGGCGAGGTCGGCATCCTGGTTATCCGCGAAACACAGGAGTTCGATTACCTCCTGAACCACGATCGTAAGGAAAAGCCCTATCCCGAAGCAATGTGGGGCGCCTATCGCGCCTTCCTCGAACAGGGCGCGCAGCCGGACTGGGTGCATATCGACGATATCGACCCCTATGATTTCCTCTATTTCCCCTACCCGATCATGTTCACATCAGAACAGGCAAAACGCCTGAAAGCCTGGGTCGAAAACGGCGGCACGCTGATTGCCGAAGCATGCCCCGGCTATTTCGGCGATCGTGGCCATGTCGGCACCGTGCAGCCGAACATGGGCCTCGACGAGGTCTTCGGTGCGCGCGAGGAAGAAGTCGAATTCATGCCCGATATCGGCGACCGCATCCATTTCGATCTCGACGGCGCAGCTGTCGACGGCGGCGGTTTCCTGCAGTCCTACCGGCTGGCGGGCGGCGCGGCACGTGGGCATTTCACCGACGGCCGTCTTGCCGTCGTCGAAAATACCTTTGGCAACGGCCGCACGCTGCTAATTGGCACCAATCCCTCCGTCGCCTATTACCGCACGCAGGGAAAGGCGAACGGGGCTTTCTTCGCCGAACTAATAACATGGAGCGGCAAGAAGCGGCATGCGACGCTTTCGAATGGCGCGCTCTTCCCGCGCATTCACGTCGGGGAGAAAGGCAGCTTTCTCTGGCTCGTCAACCCGACGAGAACTGCACAGAAAACAGAGGTGACGCTTGCCCGCGGAATGTTGGCGCGAGGCCAACCCGTCTGGCCGATCGACCATATGGACAATGGCGGCATCGAGGTGCCGGCGCGCGATGTGCTGATCCTGCCGCTCGATCGTTGAGTTTCAGGATGCCGGTGAATCGGCGCTTTCGGCAAAGGCTTCAAGCTCGGGGTCGAAATCGACCTCGACGACATTGTTGAAGACGGCGGTAGCCAGCATGATGCCGGCGAAAGCGACGAGATCGACCAGCACCCGCGTCTCGTAGCGCTCTTTCAGCTTCGCCCAGAGTTCGGCGGGAACGGCATTGGAATCGGCGACGGTCGCCTTGCCGAAGGCCTCGAGCAGCGCTTCCTCCTCGGAAAGTTCGAGCGCGTCGGGATTGAAACCTTTGTTGATCAAAGCCCGGCGAAAGAAGGTGACGGCGATCTTCGATTTCGCCGCCTTCGAGATTGCATGCGAGAAGATCCAGATCGCCCGGTCGCCGATAGCAGGATCGAGTTCTGCCCGCAGCGTGAACCATTCGGCATAGATGCGATGGGCGGCCGGCGAATGCAGCAGCGTGCGCTTCATGTTGGTCATGCGTCCGCGCAGCCTGACTTCCTCGTCATGCGCCGCACGAACCTCTTGCGAAGCAGTGTCGTAGTCGATCTGTGGGAGGTGGCTCATCGGGTCCGCTCTTTCGTTTTGCGCAGACGTTATCGATGCACCGGCATAGTGTGCAACCCAACTTCGTTCAGCTTTTCGTTTCGATCAGATATTCCGGCCCGCGTGACCGGCAAATCCACTTGGCCCTCGCGCCGCCTCCGCCTAGATTGATCTCATCGAAGGTGGAGGCAAGGCATGAGCGACGATCACGAGCATCATCACGTCGACTGGCGGGAACATGGCGTCAAGGTCATTCCCGGCAATTCGCTCGATCCGAACACCGCGCAGACGCCGGGCATGAACCGCGCCGCCGCGATCAACAATGCGCGTGCCGGGGCCGAGAAAATCTGGGCCGGCACGGTGACGATCCATGCCAACGCCAAGACCGGCGCCCATCATCACGGTGACCTCGAAAGCATCATCTACGTGGTCAAGGGCAAAGCCCGCATGCGCTGGGGCGAGCATCTGGAATATACCGCCGAGGCCGGTCCCGGCGACTTCATCTATGTTCCCCCCTATGTGCCGCACCAGGAGATCAACGCCAGCCGCGACGAGACGCTGGAATGCGTGCTCGTCCGTTCAGGCCAGGAGCCGGTCGTCGTCAATCTCGACATCGAGCCGATCGAGAAACCGGAAGACGTGCCCTGGATCGACCCGATCCATCGCTGATGCATGCCGCCACGCCCGCTGGAAAGAAAGCAACCTCGGCGCGTCCCCTCACGCGTGAACGGCGCCAGCGCTGCTCATCACAGGGTTCTCGATGATCCGGCCGGTATCGGCGGCATAGAGATGGATCGCGTTATAGTCGATCGCGATGCCGATCGGATCGCCGGACTTCACCTTCACGGCTTCGGTCAGCGCCACGGCAAAGGGCAGCCCGTCGAAATCGGCGTGAACGACACGGCTCGCGCCGAGTTCTTCGATGAAATCGGCCGTTGCAGTGAGAGCACCGGGCGCATCCGGGGCCACCAGCCGGGCCGCTTCGGCGCGCATGCCGAGCACGACGCGTTTGCCTTTCAGCGGTGCTGCGCGCTCGCGCGGCAGCGCGATCTTGCGGCTCTGGTCGTAGACGAAGACACCCTCGTCATTGATTGTGCCTTCAAGCAGGTTCATCGCCGGCGTGCCGACGAAGCCGGCAACGAAACGCGACACCGGATGATGATAGACTTCTTCCGGGGTGCCGACCTGCTCGACCCTGCCGCCGTTCATCACCACCAGCCGGTCAGCCAGCGTCATGGCCTCGGTCTGGTCATGCGTGACGAAGATCGAAGTGGCGCCAAGGCGGCGATGCAGCCGGCGGATTTCGGCGCGCATGGCGATGCGCAGCTTGGCGTCGAGGTTCGAAAGCGGCTCGTCGAAGAGGAACACTTTCGGTTCGCGGATCATCGCACGGCCCATGGCGACGCGCTGGCGCTGCCCGCCGGAAAGGGCGGCGGGCCGGCGGTCGAGGAAGGGTTCCAGGCTGAGCGCCTTGGCGACTTCGGCGATGCGGCGCTCACGCTCCACCTTGGAGACGCCGGCCACTTTAAGGGCATAACCGATATTCTCGGCGACGCTCATATGCGGATAGAGCGCATAGTTCTGAAACACCATGGCGCAGCCGCGCTCGCGCGGCTCAAGCCGGTTGACGACGCGCCCATCGATTGCGATTTCGCCGCCGCTGATTTCCTCCAGGCCGGCGATCATGCGCAACAGTGTGGACTTGCCGCAGCCGGACGGGCCGAGGATGACGATGAACTCACCGGACTGGATTTCGAGATCGACGCCGTGAACGACGGGATTCTTGCCGTAGCTCTTCTTCACATCACGGATTGAGATAGGTGCCACAGGACTATTCCTTCATTTCTCGGTAGAGATAAGGCCGCGCACGAACCAACGCTGCATCAGGATGACGAGCACCAGCGGCGGCGACATGATGATAAGTGTACCTGCCATGGCGACGTTCCAGTCTGGCAGGCCGAATTCGGAGGGAATGAGGGTCTTGAGCTGCGTCACAGCAATGCCGAAATTCGGATCGGTAGTAATCAGCAGCGGCCAGAGATACTGGTTCCATGCCCAGACGAACATGATCGTGAACAGTGCGATCATGTTTGGCCGCGAAAGCGGCACCAGAATGTCCCAGAAAAACCGGACAGGACCCGATCCGTCCATCTTCGAGGCCTCGGCAAGTTCGTCCGGAACCGTCAGGTAAAACTGCCGGTAAAGGAAAGTGCCGGTCGCCGTTGCGACCAACGGCAGAACGAGACCGGGATAGGAATTCAGCAGGCCCCATTCGAGCTTGATCTGGATGCCGGTGATCTGCGCCACGAGCCAGCTTATGCCGAGGACATCAAGGATCGTCTGGAACGGCTGCAGCGCATTGGCCGCGATCGAATAGGTCGGCACGATGCGGACCTCCAGCGGCAGCATCAGCGTGATGAAGATGATCCAGAAAATCACATACCGGCCGCGGAAGCGGAAGTAGACGATCGAGAAGGCTGCCATGGCAGAAAGGATCACTTTGCCGGCGCCGACCGCCGCGGCGAAGATGATACTGTGAAACAGCTTGTTGCCGAGATCGGCACGGACCCAGGCGGTCTGGACGTTTTCCCAGAAATGCGAGCCCGGCGTGAGCGGCAGCGGCACACGATTGACCGTCTCCAGATCGAGGGTCGACGCGATGATGACAATGGCGAAAGGCAGGAGCGCGATGACCATGCCGAGCGCGAGAAGCGTATAGCAGATGAAATTGAATATTGGGGTGCGTTCGATCATGTGCAGGGGCCTTACTTGTAGTGCACGCGCCGCTCGATAAAGCGGAACTGAAAGATGGTAAGAAGAACAACGAGCACCATCAGAATGATCGACTGGGCTGCGGCGCCCGAATAATCGAGGCCCCTAAAGCCGTCGAAATAGATCTTGTAAACCATGAGGTCCGTCGCGCGCGCCGGCCCCCCCTGCGTCATGACGTCGACGATGCCGAAGGAATCCTGGAAGCTCTCGGTGATGTTGATGACGAGCAGGAAGAACAGCGTCGGCGTCAGCAAGGGCAGCTGAATATCCCAGATACGGCGCATCGGCCCCGAACCGTCCATTGCGGCGGCCTCGATCAGCGAACGCGGAATGCCTTGCAGCGCCGAGAGGAAGAAGATGAAATTGTAGCCGATATATTTCCAGGAGAATGCAACGATGACGGCGATCATCGCATCCTTGCCGTCGAGCGCCGGATTCCAGAGACCGGGCCAGACGTGATTGATGACCGACAGAAGGCCTGCCTCCGGCGCCAGGATGAAGCGGAAGGCGAGACCGAGAGCGGGCGCGGCAATCGCGTAGGGCCAGATGAAGACCGACCGGTAGATCTTATGGCCGCGCAGTTCACGATCTGTCAAAAGCGCTAGGATGAGCGCCAGACCCATGGCAATGGCCGTCGAACTGAAGCCGAAGATCATGCTGCGGGAAATCGAGTCCCAATAGACCGGGTCGGTAAGCAGCTGTTTGAAATTGTCGAAACCGACCCAGGCATTGCCGCCGCCCCATGGCTGCTCGAGCGTGAACGCCCAATAGAGCGCCTGGGCGCTAGGCCAATAGAAGAATACGAAGATCAGCAGCAGCATCGGAAATGCAAAGAGCAGTCCGATCGTCGTCGAGGAGAAAGTGACGCGCTTTTCCATGAGTGGTCGTTTTCGCCCTGGTTTGACCCACAGCGCCGCGCCTCTTTCAGACGCGCAAAGGACGCTGCAGCTTTTGAATTGCTGCATAATTTATCCCTAAATCGATTCCGATTTAAGGGATTATGCAGTAGGCGCGGGCGGCGAGTTCGCATCCGCGTCCGATTGAAGAACCTGCAAAACGCACCCAGCGCGCCAAACGCGGGCTGGGTGCGGCTCATATCGGATGATCAGGGAAGCTGAACGTTCTTGTAGGTCTGCTGGAAGCGACGCAGGAGCTGGTTGCCGCGTTCGGCCGCGCCGTCGAGCGAAGCCTGGACGTCAGCGTTGTTGACAAAGATTGCCTGCAGGCTGTTTGCGATTTCGGTGCGAACCTGCAGCAGGCCGCCGAGGCGGATGCCGTGCGCAGCCGTGTCGTCAGCAGGCGATGCGGTCAGGCTCTGAATGGCGAGTTCGCGGCCGGCATAGGGAGCCTTGTCGTAGAAGCCCTGCTTCTTCAGGTATTCGAAACCGGAGTTGCGAACCGGGATATAGCCGGTAACAGTCGACCAGGTGAGAGCTTCTTCCGGCTTTGCGATGAAGTTGAAGAAGGCAGCAGCAGCCTTGTATTCGGCGTCGGAGTGACCCTTCAGAACCCAGAGCGAAGCGCCGCCGACGTAGGAGCTGTGGCGGGTTGCGTTGCCGTAGGTGGGGAGCATGGCAACGCCCCAGTTCATGCCCTGCTTGGCGGTGCGGCCAACATTGCCATGGTCGCCGACCGAGGTCAGGATGACCTGGCAATCGCCGGCGGCGAAAGCCTCGACGAAAGTCTGGCCGACGGCCTTGTTCTTGATGAAGGCAAGCTTGTTGTCGTACCAGGACTTGAGGTCCTTGACATAGCTGACGAGCAGCGGGTTCTTGTTGAACGCCAGCTCGGCGTCGAGGCCTTCAAAGCCGTTCTTCTTCGTCGCGATCGCTTCGCCGTTGACGGCTTCGAACTGCTCGATGTACTGCCAGACTTCGTTGTTGGAGATGTCGAAGGCGAGCGGGCAAGCATAGCCGGCGTTCTTCAGAGCCTTGAAGTCTTCGCCGGCTTCCTGCCAGGTGGCGGGAGCATGGTCTTTGCCGATCTTGGCGAAGGCATCCTTGTTCCAATAGAGCAGAGCGGTCGAGGAATTGAAGGGGAACGAATACATCTCGCCCTTCGACGTCGCATAATAGTTTGCGATGCCGGAGAAGTAATCTTTCCAGTCGACATTGTAGCCCATGTCGGTCATCAGCTTGTTGGCCGGGTAGTAGGCGCCGGAAAGCATGATGTCGAGCGTGCCGGCGTCGGAGACCTGGGCGATGGTCGGCTGCTTGCCGGCGCGGAAGGCGGCGATGGTGTTCTGCAGGGAAGCGTCGTAGCTGCCCTGGCTGGTGCAGACGACTTCATAATCGGCCTGCGACTGGTTGAACCGATCGCACTGTTCCTGGACCCGCTTTGCGATGTCACCGGAATTGCCGAACCAGAAGTCAATCTTGGTCTTATCGGCGGCGGCAGCGGGACCAGCAAGAAACGCTGTAGCGAGAAGGGCGCCTACGGCGCCGAGAAGCTTGGCTTGCATGAGAACCTCGAACGTAAAAGAGACGCGCACTTTCAGCGCACGCCCTATTAGCTGGTTCAAATTGCTGCGGCTAATGAATATTACATGACATGAAACGATCGAAATCGTGCCGTCACAAAACCTTCATTCGGATGTTATTTGCCGCAGCCGAGGCTATATTTAGAGAAGCCTCGCCAGCCTCCCCAGCGCACTGCCGAACAGTTATATTCATATTCGAATAATTATAATTATCAAGGGTTTTCAATATTTGCCTATATTGCGACAGAGCATCCTTATTCGGGGATACCGTCACATGAAACTGGCAGAAACGGCTATCTTTCTGCCACTGCACTCGTGTGCAACGTCTGGTTTTAGCCTTGAAATCAAAGGGAATCCTTCAAAATTGCAGCAAAACGCGGATCGAACGCGTGGCTGATCGGCCCGGCGGCAGCACCGAGTGCGACCGACCAGGGATCGGCCATACCGGGCTGCAGGCGCGGCAGTATGCGACCGCGACGTTCGGCGATCGAGGGCAGCAACCGGCCGATTGCCGCAATCAACTTGTTCACCAGCGCTTCCGGCGCGCTGCCGCAAAGGATAACGGTTTGCGGATCGAACAGGGTCTCGATGAGATGGATGCTCCAGCGCAGGTCGACCGCCGCCGCCTCGACCCAGGCGTCGATGCTTTGATCGCCGCTCAAGGTAAGGTCGTTGATGCGTGCGTGGAGGTCGGGATCGGCGGGATCGGCCGAGAGATGCTGATAGAGCGAGGCGAGGGAGGCACGATGTTCGAGCGGCGTCGATTTGCCGTCGGCAAACAGCAGCGCCATGCCGATCTCGCCGGCATTGCCGTTCGCGCCGCGGTAGAGCTCGCCATTCAGGATGAGCCCGGCACCGATGCCATAGCCGACGAAGAGGCAGATGGCATGGTCGAGCCCATGGGCCGCCCCCACCATGCGCTCGGCGGTCGCCGCCGCCGCCGCATCGTTCTGCAGGTCGACATCGAGCCCGGTGCCGGCAGTCAGCGTTTCCAACAGCGGAAACTTCTGCCAAGCCTCCATCATCCACGGATCGTCGCCGCTACCGGCGACGCCGAAGGGCCCAGGCATGGCCGCGCCGAGGCCGACAAGCCGCTTTTCCGACTGCCGGACGACGCCGGCAAGCTTCGAACGCACGCTGGCGACAAGATTGAGGATCACCTTCGCCCCCTGCGACGGACCTCCAGGTGGGAGCCCGGCCTCGTCGCGCACGAGAACGCTACCGACAAGATCGACCGCAACCGCACGCGTCACATGCCGGTCGATCTGCAGGCCGATCGCAAAGGCGCCTTCCGGCACGAGCCGATAGGGCGTCGAGGGCTGGCCCCTGCCCTTCCTCACCGCCTCCTGCGAACTGACGAGACCGTCGCGTTCGAGTTCCTCAATGATATTGGACACCGTCTGCTTGGTCAGCCGCGTCGCCCGCGCCAGATCGGCGCGGGAAAGCGCACCGTTGATTCTCAGGGCATCGATCATCACGCGCCGGTTATGGGCACTGGTGCCCCCGTGGTTGGTGCCGCTCTTGGCCCGGATCGGACGGCTGTCATTCATGTGCAATTGCCTCTTGACTCCAATAGAATGTTGAAGAAGTAATAAGTCAAGACACTTGACTTAATAAGGGACCGGAGAGTTCCAGGGAACGCAGGACGCCGACAAGGGCTCCGACGACGCTCCGAGACGACTTCTCGAACACCGATGGCGGAAGCCCTCGGCAATGCGTAAATGTCAAAAACTGGAGGCTGCAATGCTGAAATCCTTTAACAAGACGCTTCTCGGTGCGGCCTTGATCGGCGCATCTCTTGCACCGCACGCTTTCGCCGAGACGACGCTGAACGCGCTTTTCATGGCGCAGGCCGCCTATAGCGAGGCCGACGTGCGGGCCATGACCGATGCCTTCGCCAAGGCGAACCCCGATATCAAGGTCAATCTCGAATTCGTTCCCTATGAAGGCCTGCACGACAAGACGGTGCTGGCGCAGGGTTCCGGCGGCGGCTATGACGTCGTCCTCTTCGATGTTATCTGGCCGGCGGAATACGCCACCAACAAGGTGCTGGTCGACGTCTCCTCGCACATCACCGACGAGATGAAGAAAGGCGTGCTGCCGGGCGCCTGGACCACCGTGCAGTATGACGGCAAATATTTCGGCATGCCGTGGATCCTCGATACCAAATACCTGTTCTACAACAAGGAGATCCTTGAAAAGGCCGGCATCAAGGCTCCACCGAAAACCTGGGACGAGCTGACCGAGCAGGCAAAGACGATCAAGGACAAGGGCCTGCTCGCTACGCCGATCGCCTGGAGCTGGTCGCAGGCCGAAGCGGCAATCTGCGACTATACAACGCTCGTCAGCGCCTATGGCGGCGATTTCCTCAAGGAGGGCAAGCCCGCCTTCCAGACCGGCGGCGGTCTTGATGCGCTGAAATATATGGTCTCCAGCTATTCCTCCGGCCTGACCAATCCGAACTCCAAGGAATTCCTGGAAGAGGACGTCCGCAAGGTCTTCGAAAACGGCGATGCCGCCTTCGCGCTGAACTGGACCTATATGTACAATATGGCCAACGATCCGAAGGACAGCAAGGTCGCGGGCAAGGTCGGCGTTGTCCCGGCACCGGGTGTGGCCGGCAAGAGCGCGGCTTCGGCCGTCAACGGTTCGATGGGCCTCGGCATCACCTCGGCCAGCCAGCATCCGGATGAGGCCTGGAAATACATCACCTTCATGACCTCGCAGGCGACGCAGAATGCCTATGCCAAGCTCAGCCTGCCGATCTGGGCCTCCTCCTATGAGGACCCGGCCGTCACCAAGGGTCAGGAAGAGCTGATCTCCGCTGCCAAGGTCGGCCTCGCCGCCATGTATCCGCGTCCGACGACACCGAAATATCAGGAGCTTTCGACCGCCCTGCAGCAGGCGATACAGGAATCGTTGCTTGGCCAGTCCTCTCCCGAGAACGCGCTGAAATCGGCGGCCGATAATAGCGGTCTCTGATCCAGCTCAGAACCCCGGGCGGCGCCTGCCGTCGCCCGGTTTCCAAAAACTTAAGAATGAAGAAGGGTCGCCTTGATGTCGGGCACTTGGCTGACAACCCGCGCGTGGCTTTTGATGCTGCCGCTTCTCGTGGTCATGATATCGGTCATCGGCTGGCCCCTGATCGATACTGTCGGCCTCTCCTTCACCGATGCCAAGCTCGTCGGCACCGAAGGAAGTTTCGTCGGTATCGGCAATTACGCGAAGATGATCTCCGGCTCGAATTTTCAACGCACCCTCATCACCACCGCATGGTTCGCGATCGTCTCGGTTGCCGCCGAAATGGTGATCGGCGTTCTCGCCGCCCTATTACTGAACCAGCAATTCCGCGGCCGCGCCGCGCTTCGCGCCCTGATGATCCTGCCCTGGGCGCTGCCGACCGTCGTCAATGCCACGCTCTGGCGGCTGATCTACAACCCGGAATATGGCGCGCTGAACGCGGCGCTGACCCAGCTCGGCCTGCTTGATGCCTACCGCTCCTGGCTCGGCGAACCGGGCACGGCGTTGGCAGCCCTCATCGTCGCCGATTGCTGGAAGAATTTCCCGCTGGTGGCGCTGATCGCGCTGGCCGCACTCCAGGCCGTGCCGCGCGACATCACCGCCGCCTCGCTCGTCGACGGCGCCGGCGCTTTCGCCCGCTTCCGCTTCGTCATACTGCCCTATCTCGCCGGCCCGCTGATGGTGGCCCTGGTGCTGCGCACGATCGAAGCCTTCAAGGTGTTCGACATCATCTGGGTCATGACCCGCGGTGGCCCGGCCAATAGCACGCGCACGCTGTCGATCCTCGTCTATCAGGAAGCCTTCTCCTTCCAGCGAGCCGGCTCCGGCGCATCGCTGGCGTTGATAGTGACGCTGCTGGTGACGCTGCTTGCCGCCGGCTACGCCGCCCTGGTGCGCAAGACCGCCGGGAGTGCGGCCTGATGGAACGCCAAAGCCCAATCTTTACCGCCTTCATCTATGTCTGCGCGCTGCTTCTTGCCGCCGTCATCCTGGCGCCGATCCTGTGGCTGTTCATCATGAGCATCTCGCCCGCCGCCGACCTTGCGGCGAAGCCATTGCGCTGGTGGCCGCAAACGGCGGATTTCTCTCGCTACGCCGTGCTGCTCTCGACGATCGAAAACAGCGCCGGCGCCGCCTTCACCTCGTCGCTGCGCAACAGCATCGAGGTGGCTGGCATGGCGACGATCGCGTCGATCGCGCTCGCCATTCCGGCCGGCTGGGCGGTGTCGCGCACGCCTTCTGTGGGATGGTCGCTGTCGATGGTGATCGGCACCTATATGCTGCCGCCGGTGGCGCTTGCGGTGCCGCTCTATATGGGTCTCTCCCATCTCGGCATGCTGAACAACGTCTTCGGCCTGGCCCTCGTCTATCTCAGCATCCTGGCGCCCTTCACCACCTGGCTGATGAAATCGGGCTTCGATTCCATCCCACGCGAAATCGAATCCGCCGCAATGATCGACGGCGCCGGCCTGTTCCAGACGCTGAGGATCATTACGCTGCCGCTCGCCGGCCCCGTGGTCGCGACGTCAAGCCTGTTTGCATTCCTGCTTGCCTGGGACGAATTCTTCTATGCGCTGCTTTTCACCTCCGACCAGCGCGCCAAAACGCTGACCGTCGCCATCGCGGATCTCGCCGGTGGCCGCGTTTCCGATTACGGACTGATCGCCACGGCAGGCGTGCTCGCCGCCCTGCCTCCGGTGCTGATTGGTCTCATCATGCAACGTGCCCTGGTTTCAGGGCTCACCAGCGGCGGCGTCAAGGGATGAACATGACAACAGAAACAATCCGGCCGGCCGGACTTGCCGCGATCGATCGCGAGATGGCGCGCCAGCATGCCGATGCGATCGCCTCCTATGAAGTTGCCGGGCCGAGCGCGACAAGAGCCGCCGTCTCGCTGAAGAAAACCGGCCGGCTGCTCCTGCTCGGCATGGGCGGCTCGCATGCCGTCAACCGCGCCGTCGAGCCGCTCTATCGGGCCCTCGGCATCGATGCCGTCGCCTTGCCACTGTCTGAGCAGCTTGGCCAGCCGCTACCGGTTGCTGGCAGGACGATCTTCGTCACCTCGCAATCAGGTGAGAGCGCCGAGGTGGTGCGTTGGTTCGATGAGACCGGTGGCACAGAGGAGACCTTCGGCCTGACGCTGGAAGCAAGTTCCTTCCTCGCAAGAACCGCCCCGTCGCTGGTCGGCGTTGGCGGCACCGAGCTGGCCTTTGCCGCGACCCGCAGCCTGACGGTAACCTTCGCCCTGCATCTGGCAATCCTCGCCGCCCTCGGCGAAGATCCCGAGGCCGCACTTGCCATCCTCAACGCGCCTGAAGTCCATGACGTCGCCGCCGCCCTCACCGCGCTCGAAGACGTCGCAACGGTCGTCACCTCAGGCCGCCGGCTGCAGGGCATCGCCGAGGCATTGGCGCTCGGATTGACCGAATTGTCGCGCCGCCCCTGCTTCTCGCTTGAAGGCGGCCAGTTGCGCCATGGGCCGATGGAGATGCTGGGGCCGGAAATCGGCGTCGTGCTGTTCCGCGGCTTGGACGAGACATCCGGCTTGGTGACCGCAATGGCGATCTCCGCCGTCGAGACCGGCGCCCCCGTCATCCTGTTCGACGCATCCGGGCAAGCGCCGGTCGCCGGCGCGGTGACAATCCGCTTTACCCCGGTAACGGGCCTTGCCGCGATCTTCGCCATGCTGCCGGTTGCCCAGCGGCTGATGATCGCCTTTGCCGACGCCCGTGTGGAGAATGCCGGAACGCCGGTTCGATCCACCAAGATCACCCGGAGTGAATGAATGCGGCCGCTTGCAGTCATCGGCAACGTCAACGTCGACCTGATCCTTGGGCCGGCAGCCGCCTGGCCGAAGGCCGGGACGGAAATCATCGTCGATCACGACGAACTACGGGTCGGCGGAGCCGCCGGCAACAGCGCACTCACCTGGCAGGCGCTTGGCGTCGAATTCGAGATCGCCGCCAATATCGGCAGTGACCAATTCGGCCGCTGGCTGAGCGAAGCCTTCGGCCACCGTTCCGAGAAGTGGCCCATACGTCCTGAGAAAACGACGCTCTCCGTCGGCATCATCCATCCGGACGGCGAGCGCACCTTCTTCACGACCAAAGGCCATCTGCCGCGTTTCAGTCTGGCCGATGTCTTCGCGGTCCTCGACGCAGCGCGCCTTAGCAGCGGTTACGCCCTCCTTTGCGGCTCGTTCCTGACCGACGATCTGACCGAGCAATACGACCCCTTTTTCGACTGGGCCGACAGCCATGACGTTACCGTCGCACTCGACACCGGCTGGCCGCTCGACGGTTGGACGCAGCGGAATTGCGCGGCGACACGCGCCTGGCTGTCTCGCAGCGGCATCGCGCTGTTGAACGAAATCGAGGCGACGACGCTTGCCGGCATCGTCGATCCGATCGAGGCCGCACGTCACATCAGGCTGCATATGCCGCAGGATGCGATCGTCGTTGTTAAGCGTGGCCCGGACGGCGCGATCGCGATCGGGCCGGAGGGCGTGTTGGTTTCGGTGGGCGCACCCGTTGTCGAAGTTGTCGATACGATCGGTGCCGGTGATGTCTTCAACGCCGCTTTCCTCGCGGCTCTCGCTGGCGATGCGCCGCTGCTTTCCTGCCTGATAGCCGGAACGGAGGTTGCCTCGCGCGCCATCTCAACCCTTCCCCGCAATTATGGCGGCCCGACAACTCTTCAGGAGCCGTTGCGATGAGTGCGCTCGAAATCCAGACCATCCGCAAGTCCTATGGTGATGTCGAGACCCTGAAAGGCATCGACATCTCGCTGGAAAGCGGTGAATTTCTCGTTTTGCTCGGCTCGTCCGGCTGCGGCAAGTCTACGCTCTTGAACATCATCGCCGGACTTGCCGAGGCAACGAGCGGCGATGTCAGGATCGGTGGGCGCTCGGTGCTCGGCGTGCATCCGAAGGACCGTGACATCGCCATGGTCTTTCAATCCTACGCGCTCTATCCTAATCTGACGGTGCACAGGAACATCGGCTTCGGGCTGGAAATGCGCAAAGTGCCGGCGGACGACCGCGACAAGGCCGTTCGCGATGCGGCAAAGCTCCTGCAGATCGAAAACCTCCTCGACCGCAAGCCGAGTCAGCTTTCCGGCGGCCAGCGTCAGCGCGTCGCGATCGGCCGTGCGCTGGTGCGCAAACCTGAGGTGTTTCTGTTCGACGAGCCGCTCTCCAACCTTGACGCCAAGCTGCGAATGGAGATGCGCACCGAGATCAAGCGGCTGCACCAGATGCTGAAGACGACGGTCGTCTATGTCACCCATGACCAGATCGAGGCGATGACGCTGGCAAGCCGCATCGCCGTTATGCGCGACGGCCGTATCGAGCAGCTCGGCACGCCGGAGGAGATCTACAACCACCCGGCAACGCTTTACGTCGCCACTTTTGTCGGCGCGCCGCCGATGAACCTTTTGAAGGCCACCGTTCGGGACAACCGGCTGGTGCTTTCAGGCTCCGACACTGGCCTACCCCTGCCCGCCCGTTTCCGCGATACGGCCGGCAATGGCCGCGACCTCGTCCTCGGCATCCGCCCCGAGGCGCTTCGCACAGACGGCCCCGGCCCGTCGATCGAGGCCACCGCTGAGGTCGCAGAGCTGACCGGCCCGGAACTCGTCGTCACCGCCCTTGCCGGAAATCAGCGTCTGATGGCCTGCCTGCCGCCGCGCACGCCGATCCGCGACAACGAAAAGCTGACCCTCTTCTTCGACGAGGAGGCAATGCATCTCTTCGACCCTGAAACCGGTCTCAGCTGCCTCCGCGAGCAATAGGCCGGTCACGCACCACGAGCCACTCGTTCAATTCGCTGCGTCGGCAGGCTTCCTCTTGTAAACATGGATATAGTCGACGAGCAGAATGGAAGGGTTCGGCGTTTCATCGATCGGCCAACCCGAGCCAAGCGCCAAGTTTACCAACGGATAAAATGGCATGTGGAACTCTTTCGGCGTGTCGAAGCTCCAAATGAACTGACGATCGAAGTAAAAACTCGTCTTGTCAGCTTGGATATCGACGCCGTAGGTGTGATATTCGCTGTTCAAAATTCCGTGCTGGACGCTTTGCCAATGGCCACCGGTGCTGTTCTGGCCGCCCTGGCTCTGACGCCAGACATGAAAGCCCATGCTGAATTCGTAGGGCGCGCGTCCATAATATTCCAGCACGTCGATTTCGGAGGTGTATTTCGACCGATCGAGCCCGATGAGCCAGAATGCCGGCCAGACTCCCTTGCCCGGCGGCAGCTTCATTCGTGCTTCGAAATAGCCGAACTGCTGCGAGAAACCTTCACCCTTCGGGTTCACCGACGAAAGCAAGCCCGAGCGCCAGGTGCCGTCGGCCTCCTTGCGCGCCTCGATCTTCAGAATTCCCTGATCGGTGGTGAATGGAAAGCCGGGGGCCGGATCGGTGAAACGGGCATCACCGAAATCACCGTTCCAGGGCGTATGGGCGATCCAGCGGGAGCTTTTCTCTCCCCAGGCCGAAACGTCAAGGCTGTCAAAACTCTCCTCGAACGTCAGCTGGTATGCATCGATATTGAGTGGTTCCTGGGCCACGCTGGGCTGGCCCCGCAACGCGCCCAGACCGAGGACGAGGAGCAAACCGAGCCCCTTAGCAGATATCCCGTAACGCATTGCTACTCCTCTGGAAACGCCGAACCAATCATTGGGATGCACTCTTCTCGATCATGAGGTGAAGACCTCGTTTCGTCGTGGCATGAGCCTTTGGACGATGATGGTCTCGATGCCGTCGGGCCTTCCGATCATCTGCCACAACAGCAACGCGACAGCCCAGAAAATCCCCGCTGCCGCCCCGCCGAAAAGCGCGACGCCGACGATAAGATTGAGACCGACAGGCATGGCGACAAGCATCGGCTCTGCCCAGAGCAGGAAAGCGATCATCGGCAAGCTCGCGAGAAGAGGCCGGAAAAAGGACATCAATTGCGCGGCAAAACTCGCGCCGATCAGACGCCTTGTGATGACCAGCGATGCGCCATAGGCGACGAGGACTGCCACGAACCGCGCCCCCAGCGCGCCCGCCACCTGGAAATAGGCGATAGCCAGAATGGTAACCGGAGCCCTGACGGCGAACTCGACAAACATCCTGAGAGCGACATAGCGGGTATTGTTCATGACCATGGCCAATGGCGGCATCATGTTCGTGGGAAGACCGAGCAGGCTGACAAGGCACAGCCATTGCAGGATCGGTGCGGACGATGCCCATTTTTCGCCGACGAGGATGCGCACGGTCGGCTCTGCGAGGAGGGCAAGCGCGATGAGAATGGGTGCCGCGACGAAGGTGATCGCATTCGTCGCCTTTAGATAGGCGGCGACCAGGTTGCGGCGGTCTTCGACGGTGGAGAATGCCGCCATCAGCGGGCGTAGCAACGGTCCGACGAAGGTCTGGTACGGAATGCCCGCGATATTGTCGGCGACGCTGAAGGCGCCGAACGTCGACAAGCCCGTAAAACGCGGCAGAAGCAGCCGGTCCAGCTGCCAATTGATCGAATTCAGCACCTGCGACACGGTATTCCAGCTGATCATGTCCTGAAAATGCTTCCATTCGGAAAGGCTGAACGTCGGTCGCATCGGCGCAAAGACATAGGACGTGATCATCGCCGCCGTCGGGCCGGCGACCGCTCCGATCGCCAGCCCCCAGTAGCTGCCTGTTGCCACAGCCACACCCACCCCGAACAACAATGTCGATCCCTTGGCAATAAGATCGAGCGCGAACTCACGCTTGAAATCGAACCGCTGCATGAAAAGAACCATACGCGGGCTGATCATGCTGCGCATGGCAGGCGCGATCGATAGAACGGCGACAAGGGCGAAAAGCCGCGGATCGGCGTAGACCAGCGCCATTGGCCAGGAGATGATCATCATCAGCAGGCTGATAGCCAGCCCTCTCAGCAGGCTGAGGGTGAAGGCCGTGGCGAACATCTCGTCCGAAGGCGACGATTGGCGCATCAGGGCCTGCGTCAACGGCAGGTCCAGGATCGCCTCGACGATGACCAAGACCGACGTTGCGATGGCGACCAGGCCGAAATCCTCAGGGCTCAGCAGCCTTGCCAGGACAAGGAGGCTGACGAAATCGAGCATCCGCGCGAGGAATTTTCCGCTGATGGTCCAGATGCTCGCCGTCGCCGTCCTCTGAGATACGCTTGACATGATCTGTTTATCTATTCCTCGTCGGGGGCTTGAGGCGGATTCGGGCGGGGCGCGGCAAGGCAGGCAGCTCCGTTCCTTCCCCCCTCAACCGTGCCGTCTTCTGAAGACGTCGGCAGATCCGTCTCCATGGCTGGACAACTGTCGCTCGATCAGGCTGGACAGACGATCGCGGAATACGGCGGCGGAGAATTTCAGCGAGTGCGCGCGGATTGCATGCGGATCGATATCGTCCTCGACCGCTTCGAATGCTGCCATCGTTTCCAAAAGGGCTTCCGTCGTCTGTTGCGCGAAGCGAAAGCCGACCTGTGGCGCGGATACGGTTTCCCGGGCGCCGCCCGCGTCGAAAGCCAGAACCGGCCGCCCCGATGCCATGGCTTCCACCGGCAGGATGCCGAAATCCTCCGTGCCCGGAAACAACAGCGCGCGGCATCGCGACAGATGGTCGCGCAGCACGTTGAAAGGCTGATGGCCGAGAAACTCAACGGTCGGGCCGGCGATCGACTTCAGATAAGATAATTGTTCTCCCTCGCCGATGACGACCAGCTTCCGGCCGGCCTCGGTGCAGGCGCGCACCGCGATATCCGGCCGCTTGTAGGTGGTCAGCTGTCCCGCATAAAGGTAAAATTCGCCTTTCCCCTTCCCCACCGCAAAATCGTCGGTCGCAACGGGCGGATGAATGACGACGGAGTCCCGGTCGTAGAAGCGGCGGATGCGGCTTGCGACATAATCGGAGTTGGCGACGAACACATCGACGCGCGAGGACGTCGTCACGTCCCAGGCGCGCAGCATCGGCGCGGTAATCGACATTAAGGCGCGTCCCAGCCAGGGAAGGCCATGGCGATAGACATGGAACTGATCCCAGATATAGCGCATCGGCGAATGGCAGTAACAGACATGGAGAGCGTCGGCGCGCGTGATGATGCCTTTGGCGGGGCCGGATTCGCTCGACAGGACCAGGTCATAATCCTGCAGATCGAACTGCTCGAGCGCGAAGGGCATCAGCGGCAGCATCTTGGTATAATGCCGCTGCGCGCCAGGGATCTTCTGCAGGAAAGAGGTGCGGATGTTCCGCGTCTTCAGAAAATCGCTGATGCGATCCCGGTTACAGACGAGGGTGAAGATATCGGCCTGCGGAAACATGCGGCACAGCTCTTCAAGGACCTTTTCGCCGCCGCGCATCGAAACGAGCCAGTAATGCACGATGGCGACCCGAAGTTGCCCGGTTTCGCTTGTGCTTCCGCCCTCGGTGACGCGCCTTTTCGCCATGACAGGTGCATCGGTAAGAAAAGCCCTCGCGTCGGGAAGAGAGGTTGTTGCTTTAAGGGTCAACTCAATACTCCTTGTATCGCCACACCGTCTGTCAGCTCGGAAACCGTATTCGTCGAAATCAGGCTATGGTATTCGGCAAGAAGCGCATCGCGCCATTCCTCGTGTGTCGAGGCGAGATCCGGCGACAGCCGGAAAGCCCGCTCGCTCATGGCGCGGACCTCTTGCTTGGGCATTTGGCTAAATCTCGCCAGAGTGTCGGCAAAGGCACTTTGATCGGCCGTATCGCAGGCAAGTGCCATGCCGGCTCTTTCCATTTCCTCGGCGAGAAAGGCGCTGCGCGACATGATCACGGGCAGACCGCTCCTGGCCGCTTCGATAGCGACGAGACCGAACGGCTCGGGATAACGCGAGGGCATCAACAGCGCACGCGCCTTGCGGATGGTCGGGCCGATCTCCGCATGCGACTGCCAGCCGACGGCCCTGACGTGATTTCCTGACGCGGCGACCAGCGGCATCAGCGGCCCGTCCCCGATCACGCAGAGCCGGACGCCGGCTCTGCGCGTGGCGGCTAGGGCGTCCTCCACGCCTTTCTCCTCGTCCAACCGTCCGATGAACACGAACTCGTCGTTGGCCTCTGCCACGATCCGTTTGATGGAAAGTGGAGCGACGGGATTGCGGATCGTCGTCAGCCTTTCGGGCCGATAGCCGGCGCCGACGAGAAAGCTCGCCATCTTCTCGTGCAGCAGAATTATCCGGCCGAAATTGGCCTGATCCTTCAAGAGCCGGAGGATATTCGAGCCTCGGGCGACACGCCACAATTTGTGCGAATAACTTCTCTTGTCGCAAGCCGTCGCAATGCAGCCTCCGCCGAGCGGGCGTCGCAGGCAGATCTCCTGCGCCTGATAGTCGAAGAAGGCGCCGTTCGGGCAAGCCGTGAAGAAATCATGCGCGTGAACCACGCATCGTCTGGCGACCGGCACCAACGCCCTGAAAATCGCGGGGGACAGGATCTGGTGCCAGCCATGCACATGGTAGATGGTGTTGGCGGTATCGTTTGCAGCAATCCAGTTCGCGACCATGCGGACGGCGGCGCCATTGTGAATGCCGGTCACGAACGCCTTCGCACGCTCGGCACTGAGCAGGTCGCGGCTTTTCAGTCCGACCATCGAGACTCCGAGCGCGGCAAGCTCCGCATTGGCGGCGTTATCTCCGCAAATATAGGTCACCGGAATGCCGAGCCCGCGAAAAAGCTTGGCAGACAGCACCGCCAGGCCTGTCGCCCCGCCTCTGGCCACCGAGTAGTCGTCGATAATGACCACGCGATCGATCTTTGTCGTGCCAGGGCCGAGAAACCGGCCGACGCGTGCGGTGGATCGGCTGGCCTCGCAAGGCGACAGGCGCATCATTTCACCGAAACCGCACCGTTGGCACAGGCTTCCAGCGCCTTTCGGTTAAGAATACGGATCTTGCCCTGCCCCCCGTCGATGATCTTGCCTTCACGCAGGCGCCGCAGGCATTGATTGACCTTCTCGCGGGACGCCGGCAGCGTCGCGGCCAGATCATTTTGCGAAATGATCAGTTCGTCCCCGCTGTTTGCCGCATCTTTTCCATAAACGGCGGAGAGCCGCAGCAGTGTGCTGGCCAGCCTCGACTGCAGGCTCGACGCCGCATTCGCAATGATCCGGAGTTCGAGCTCCGAAATACGCGCCAGCGCCCTGGAGAAGACCTTTTCGCGAAAGCTAGGATCGCTGGCATACATGTCGCGCAGCAGGCGGCCTTCGAAGAAGTGCAACTCGCAGTTGGAACCGGCTCGGTATTCTAGGCTCAACGTCTGTCTGCGCAAAACCTCGAGTTCGCCGATCAGGCCCGATTTTGGGATGATCTCAACGATAAATTCTCTGCCGTCGGGCAACATCGTGCTTGCGCTGACCACTCCCGAATGTACGCGAGCGAACATATCGATCAGGACGCCGGCCCCGGCGATGACCTCGCCGCGCCGGAAACGCCGAACGCTCGACCGGCACGAAAGGAATTCGTCGTCGAGCACTATGCGGCTGCCGAGATGAATGCCGCCACTAGCCGATATCGCCGCCTTGCCGACCCCGGCCCTGCGATCTGATGCGTGAGTCACCCCGTCCATGCGCATACTCCAGTACTCGAATAACGATAGGCAATGCTGCACCGCATCATTTATATTACCTTAATACCCAAGTCAAATAACATCCCCGATAGACAGCGTAAAGATTAAGACTACATTTGGGTGAAAAACAAAAATACACCATCATCGACAATCGAAAACTCGGCGTAACCGAAGAACGATTGTATGATTGGAAAGAGGTGCTCATTAAAAAGTCTTTCTAGTTAAAAAAAAGTCATAATCGAAAAGGTGATATCAAAAATATAATTGAATTTCAGTGAATTAATCACCTTTAAGTATGTTAGATTGCTCTTTAGAATGAAAATAATTCGCCCAAAGGTACAATCGGAGTTCTCTTCTGCCGTCTAGTAGCATAAAGAATTTATTAAGGATTATGACCTTGGTAACAGACAACAAGAGTGCGGCGCAGCAAACTTTGAACGGTTCTTAATCGGAAAGTTTTGGAGACCCCCTATGGCATGGGATGCACATAGTTTCGAAGCATGGTCGCGTGTCGGAAGGTCTGCGAAAGGCGGCGATCTGAATGCGTCCCGGCCTCGTGCAGCAGGCAGATCGTCCAAGCGCGCACTCGACCTTCTGATGGCGATCACCGCCCTGTTCCTGCTTTCCCCGCTTCTTTTGGTCGTCGCCTTGATCGTAAAGGTCTCCGACCGCGGCCCGGTCTTCTACTCCCATACGCGCATCGGCTTCAGCGGCGCGCCGTTCGGATGCCTCAAATTTCGCACGATGAAGACCGATGCGAGTGCTCAGCTTGCCGAATTGCTCGAAAACAACCCAGTTGCACGAACCGAGTGGGAGGCGACCCACAAGCTGAAGGACGATCCGAGGATTACGGCCGTCGGCGACATCCTGAGGCGGTCGAGCATCGACGAGCTTCCCCAGCTGTTCAATGTCCTGCGTGGCGAAATGAGCCTCGTCGGCCCTCGGCCAATCACCGTCGAGGAATTGCCGCGCTACGGCGAGCATATCTGGGCGTACATGGCAGTCCGCCCCGGCCTGACAGGCCACTGGCAAACCAGCGGGCGCAACGATGTCAGCTATGAGCACCGGGTTTCCCTCGACGTTCACTATCTCGATAACTGGTCGCTAGGCCGGGACTTAATCATCATTGCCAAGACCATTCCCGCACTGTTTTCGCAGCGGGGCTCGTACTGAGCAATTAGGAGAGAGCTGCCGATCATGCCTGAAATCGGAAGACATACACCTCCTCCGTCCCCTCCAAGCTGCAGGCACCTGGTCACCCGATACCTGGTTACTCCTTGATATCGCCATTTTGGATTAGGACGACATGACCTCGAGCACGATCTTCAGCGGCGTTTCTTCGATACCTCTGCCTGCCGCAACGACTGGGGCGAATTCACCGCTGACTTTGCGGGATATGCTTTTCTTTCTTAGAATGCGCTGGCTGTGGATTGCGGCGACGACGATAGCCTTCCTCGTAATGGCGGGGAGCTATGTACTGACCGCCGAGCCGACATTCGTTGCCAGCACGCAACTTTTGATCTTTCCCCAGGTGAGCGGCTCCGAAACACAGAGGGCCTTTGCGGAAGACGCATTCATAGAGGGACAGCTGGAAATCGCCAGATCCAGCGACGTCGTCGGCGGAACGGTAACGGCGCTGGATCTCGACACCGATCCGGAATTCGTCGATCAGGCGCCTTCGCTGCAGGACAGGGCAAAGAATTGGCTGACGGGCTTTTCTTCGCAACTGGATACGCCATCGCAGGAAGCGACGGGCAAGGGAACGAGAGAAGCGCAGCCGGAGGGGGAGCGGCTCCATGACTGGGCGACCGCCACCCTGCTGAACATGATGGAAATACGCCGGATCGGAAGTTCGACGGTCATCGAGATATCGGCCGCGGCAACGACCCCTCAGAAAGCCGTCGATATCGCCGACACGCTCGCCAGGCAGTATATCCAGAAGAATATCTCCATGAAGGCCAGCGCCGCCCGCCAATACAGCGACTGGCTGGCGAAGTTCATAACCGAGCAACAGCGAGGACTTGCCGAAGCTGCTAGCGCTTTGGCTGGCTTTACGAGCAATCCGCGCGATCAGTTCAAGCTTGCGGAGCTGCAAAGCGCGACGGACGCCCGCCGCACCCTTTATGAAAGCACCTTGAACCAGCTTACCGAAGCCAAGCAGCGCATCACCTACCCGGTGTCCGATGCCACGATCGTTTCGCGGGCCACGCTGCCTCTTTCGAAGGCCAGGCCACGCAGCACGCTTATCCTCGCCTTTGCGGCGGCGGTCGGTCTTGGTCTCGGCCTGGCACTTGCCATGATAAGGCACGCCGGTGATCGCCGGATCATCCGTCCCCATCAGATCGCGGAGGCCGCTGGACTGCCCTTCGTCACTCTGCTGGCGACATCGAAGAGGGCCAGCAATCGACACCCTGCGCGTTTCCTTGCGGCCGGCACTGATAGCAGCACTGCAGCCGCCTATCCTGATATCCCAGGCATGGCGGAACTGAGCGCGACGGTCGTCGGTCTTCGGCGCAAACGCCGGGTTGTGATTGGAATCGTCGCTATCGATCCCGGCAGCGGGGCATCGACCATTGCGTGTGAACTTGCCGTGCTGTCGTCGATATCAGGAGCTCGGACGCTGTTGATCGATGCGGCTGCACAGAAATCGTCGCTCAGCAAATCGATCGCGCCCTATAGTTCCACCGGCCTCGTCGATGTCCTCGACAATGGAGAACTGATTCAGACGGCGGCATTGCCCCTCACCCCGACGCTGAAGTTCCTTCCCCTCGGCGATGTCGAAGCGGTGACGCCGGCCATTCGCCTGAGCTCCCGTCGCACGCAGTTGAGCTTCGCCGATCTGAAAAAGGAATTCGACGCCATATTCGTCGACATTTCCGCATTCTCCGCTTCTCCGGATGCCAATGCGATCGCGCCGGAACTGGACGGCGTCCTCGTCGTCACCTCGCACGGCCGCACCTCGATCGACGATACCATGCGCATCATCGACACGATGCGGAACGTCGGCGCGGAGATCCTCGGCGCGATCATCAACCATGCACCGAAGAGAATGCAGTCATGACCTCATCTTCGGCAGGAGCAACCAGGCAGGACGGGCCAATCGCGCCGGCGCCTGGTCCTTACGGCACTGAAGCCGCGTCAGGGGCCGCGAGCCGCCCATTGCGGATTGCCATCGGGATTGCTTCGGCAGGCCGCCCCTCGATCCTGCGGGAGACGATCGATTATCTCACCACCATGCCCGGTCAGGCTGAGCGGTTGATCGTCTGCGTGCCTTCGATCGACGATGCCACCGGGCTTGCCGACCGCATCGACGTGGACGTCATCATCGGCAGCCGTGGCCTGACCTCTCAGCGCAACAGGATCATCGAGGCCGCCGCGGCCGATACGGATATTCTGATATTCCTGGACGACGACTTCATTCCCGCAGCAACCTTCCTGTCGCGGATTGCGGCGGTCTTTACGCTAAGGCCCGACGTCGCGATCGCCACTGGCGAAGTCCTGGCTGACGGCATCCTCGATGGCGGCCTTAGCATGTCAAAGGCCCTGCAGGTTCTTGAAACGGCCGGCGAAGCGGCCGAACAGGTGACGGAGGTCTATAACGCCTACGGATGCAACATGGCGGTTCGCCTTTCATCCGTTGTCGAGCATGCGCTGACTTTTGACGAGCAGCTGCCACTCTACGGCTGGCTCGAGGATGTCGATTTCAGCAGGTCCATCGCCCGCTACGGCAGGTCCGTGCATGTCGAAGGCGCCCGCGGCGTGCATCTCGGCGTCAGATCCGGGCGCCAGCCCGGCCGAAGACTCGGCTATTCGCAGGTTGCCAATCCTGTTTATCTGATCCGCAAGGGCACGATGTCGAGGGCCCGCGCAATCGCACAAATCGGCCGCAACATCCTGGCGAACGCCTCGGGCCTATTGTTCAAAGACCGCTTGATTGACCGTTGGGGACGTTTGAATGGCAATTTGCTGGCGCTTTCCGATCTTCTTGTCGGCCGCGCCTCTCCGTCCCGCATTCTCGAACTCGGCAATCCGTCGCCGCGCGAGATGCCTTCGCCGTCGATCGCAACGAAACGGAGATAGATCAATGCAGCCTACATCCTTGTCCGATCGCCTCATCTCCGCGGCACTCTCCTTGCTGGCCTTCTGCTGCCTGACCGGCTGGAGCGTCGCCCATGCGCAGACATTCACCCTCGTACCGGAAGACAAGGTAAGACTGCGCGTCGTCGAATGGCGCTCGTCGGATTCGCGCTATGCCAGCTGGGAGGCTCTCGACGGCGTCTATACCGTCGATGATACCGGCGACCTGTCGATCCCGATCGCCGGTCACGTGCAGGCGACCGGAAAGACGACTGAAGAGCTCGCCGATGCTATCGCCGGCGCGCTGGCCGAAAAGGCGGAACTCCCGGGCAAGCCGTACATCGCCTTGGAGATTGCCGAGCATGCGCCGATCTTCGTCACCGGAACCGTGCAAACTCCCGGGCGCTATCCTTTTGAACCCAACATGACCGTCATGAAGGTGGTCAGCATCGCTGGTGGTTTCCTGCGGGAACGCGAGGATAATACCTACTTCGAACGCGACCGGATCCAGGCTGCCGGCGCCTACCGAACGGCCGTTCTCAACCGGCGCGATCTCTTGATGCGGCAGGCGCGGCTGCGCGCGGAGATCGCTGGCGAGCAGAGTTTTGAAATTCCTGACGAACTTGTGGGAACGCCCGATATAGACAAGCTGAAGGCACAGGAATTGAACCTGATGCGGCTGCGGCGCGTCGATATCGACAGCCAGATCGAAGCGGCGAATGATCTCACCCGCCTCTATGGCCAGCAGGTCGAGTCGCTTGCGGCCAAGATCAATTCGCAAAAACGGCAGATCGATCTTGCCCAAAAAGAATTGGACAATGTCAACAGCCTGGTCAGCAAAGGCCTGGTCAGCAATTCCCGTCAGGTCTCGGTCGATCGCGGGGTCGCGGATGCACAGGGCACCCTGATCGATCTCGAAGTTGCCCTGACCACGGCTCGTCAGGGCCTCAGCGAAGCTGACCGTTCCAAGATCAACATCGTCAACAGGCAGAACAGCGAAAACCAGGACCTGCTCAATCAGGTCAATCTTGCGATCGGCAGGGCGGCGATCGATATCCAGGTGGCCCAGCTTCTTGGCGAACAGGCCGGCTACGACGCTCAACTCGCCCAGATCAGCACGGACGCACCGGGTCTCGGCAGAGCGCAGAAGAACTACAGGATCGTGCGCCGCAATGACGACGGAACCTATCACAACATCGTGGCGGATGAGCAAACCGCATTGCTGCCGCACGATCTGGTCGAGGTCGGTTTAGACACGGCTCTTCAGGGCTCATCCCAGTCGCCGCAGACCGCGCCGCAGAAACAGAGCTCGACGGTCTCGTCGTCCGATGTGGCCGGGGACAGTCGGCCGGCCCCCGGCTGGGTATCTCAGGCGGGATCGAATTAGGTGGCGGTTGTGATCCTCGACGACAGCGGGCAGCTTTCGCCTCGAGCATCATGCCGAGAGACGGATGCCGGTTGTCGGCAAAAGCGGGGTCTTGGCCGCTTACCCTCCGGATCAGGATCTGAAGCATGTCGATAGAACCGATCGGTTTCATCGTTCTGCTGCTTGGTGTGCTCGGCATGATCAACGGCGCGCGCTTTGCTCTTACGACCCTCTGCCTGTCGACGCTGCTAGGAGCCGCAGCGGCTCTCCAATTGCCCGCGCTCGGCGGCAGCAGCATCCAGCCAAGCCATCTTTTGGTGCTCTTTCTCGTTCTGGCCGCCCTGCTGCGCCCGGCTCAAACGCAGACGGTACTGGCCAGCATCGCCTATCCAGGCCCTGGCTTCTGGTTTGCCAGCTACATCCTGTTTTCCGTGGCATCGTCGTTCTTCTTGCCCCGCATCTTTGCCGGCGCGACCCTCGTCTACTCCTCTGCACGAGACGTTTCGGGGATGATGTCGACAGTGGCTGCTCCGCTGGCTCCAGGCTCGTCCAATCTCAGCCAGTCCGTCTATCTGCTTGGCGACCTCGCCTGCTTTGCCGTCGTCTCGGGGCTTACCAGGCTCGGATATGCCCGTTTCATTGCACAACAACTGATCGTGGCGTCGCTAGTATGTTTTGCATTGGCGCTTATCGATATCGGAACCTTCCTGACCGGCCAGTCCTACCTGCTCGATGTCATCAGGAATGCGAATTATACGATGCATACGGCCGAGACGATCAGCGGGTTCAAGCGCATCGTCGGTTCCTTTCCCGAAGCGAGCACCTATGGCGCGGTCGCGCTGGCCTATTTTTCCTTCACGCTGATGCTCTGGCTGGAGCGTGTTCAAAGCCGCATGGCGGGACTTGCAACGCTTTTCATCGGCCCGACGATCGTGCTTTGCACGTCAACAACCGCCTACATCGCCGGCATCTTCGTTGTCAGCTTGTTCGTGCTGTTCTGCCTGAAACGACTGATCGGCGGCCCGGCAACGACCCCGCACGTGACACTCCTGGTGATCACGCTGTTCTTGATTCCCTGTGCCATCGTTGCACTCAGCCTCGTCCCCGATGCGTGGGATTCCATTGCCGGCCTGGTGAACACCACCTTGTCGGACAAGCTCCAATCGCAATCCGGCGAAGAACGGACCGCCTGGAACACGCTGGCATTGATCGCATTCGTTGATACCGCCACCTTCGGCGCCGGGCTCGGCACGGTTCGAGCCTCGAGTTTTATCGCTGCATTGCTTTCCAATGTCGGATTAACCGGCACTCTTCTCTTCGCCACTTTCCTGTGCAGCCTTTTAAGGGCTTCCGGCCGGCGCACATCAGGCGATCGGGAAACCCACGCGATCGGAAATGCCGCGATTATGGCATGCATCGCCCAGGTCGCCTCGGCGGCGATATCAGGAAGCGGCACCGATCTCGGCCTGCTGTTCAGCACCACGGCGGGTCTGGCTGCCGGGTGCCTGGCACCAACCAATATCTCACCGCGACGCGCAGCCCTGTCGCTTGCCAACCGAACCCCACGGGAGACATCGACATCTCTGATGAGAGCGCCGATGTTTTCAGCACGATGATGCCCGCGCTCGAACTCCGCCGCAGCACGAGAAGGAGCCCGTCGGCCAAAGGCGCTCCTACAAAGCGCGCCGCAGACGGATATGCTGAGAGGTCTGTATCAACATCAGCCTTGCGGGCGCTCGCGGCTGGTCGCGACGTTGTCTGCGACCGAATTATTTTCCCGCAACCTGGCACTACGCCGCAAAAGCCCCGACACGAATACGCCTGCCACATAGCCAATTTCCATCAGTATGAGGATAGCAATACCGGAGAGGACCGCCGCAATCACGGAAGACCCATCGGCGAAAGCCACGCTGCCGAATCCGATTGCCACGAGGAATGCAAAAATTGCGAAGCCCCAGGCACGGATGGAAGCCCCGGCAACGATCGAAATCACAGCTGCCACGAGTGTGGTGATCAGCATCGCAATCCCCATTCCTTCTGCATGCCGACACGGCTCCCAGCACCAATCGTTGGTCCGCGAAACAAGATGTCGAAACACAGCCTTGTGACAGGCAAGGCACTCTTCATGGTGAATATCTCAACAATGATCACACAAAAGCCGCCGGCGGACAGATCCGATTCGGTCACCACCGGACTGGACGCGGGCTATATATACCGAACGGGGCCTTCATATGACAGACCCGTCGGCTCAATTCACAACTGTTCTCTCGACTGGAAAGACAATGCCGGTTCATTTGTATCGCGCACAATCGGAAGGGTGATGGCATGAACAATCAGTGCGTCGTCTACGTCACGGATGTCGAGTATTCATTTCCGACTATTCTCTCGGCGCTTCAGGCTCGCAAATTCGCAAGCCCCGCGACTGATGTCTGCGTTCTCATGTCGGAACATCTCGATAATTTCGTAGAATTGAAAGCCCTGCTCGCCACGAGCGGGGTCGACTTGATGGATGTGACCGGAGCGCTGCACGATTCGCTCGGCAAGCTCGACGGGGCGCATTTCCGGGGACGCATCAGCGTCAGCACGATGGCCAAGTTGGTGCTTTGCGAGATTCTGCCTGCCAACTATACCCAGATCATCTACCTTGATGGGGATACGCAGATCGTCAGCGATCTCGGCAGGCTCGAAAACGCCGCTGTGCCCGAAGGCAGGTTTTTCGCGGCGCGCGATTACACGGCGATCCATGATTTCCTCGACACTGGAAAGAGCAGCCACTATTTCAACGCGGGAGTCCTGAAATTCCATCGCAATGGCTGGATCGGGCAGGAGGCGCTTGAGCTTTTTGCTAAAAATCCTGAGGCCTGCGAGGGCAAACACGATCAGGGCGCATTGAATTATGTCTGTGGCGCATCGCTGATCCTCGTATCGAACCGCTGGAACTTTCCCAAGCAGTTCCTTCATCTCGTCAATATGTCCTCCTTGGCGATCGTGCATTACATGGCGCATCCGAAGCCGTGGCACGGAACCTTCTTTCCATGGACCGACAAGGAAAGCCAAGTTTACGTCGACCTTCGCAAAGCCCATCCGATTTACAACTCGTTGTATCGCGGAATAAGCTTCGATCGTAAGATCCTGTATAAGTACCGGTCGATACGAGCGCGCATCGAACATGCAATTGAGAAAGACGGATCTGATCCGCGGGTCCAAAAGCTGCTGGTTGGCGACTACGCTGTATGAGGACCCATCGTTGGTTCGTCCTGAGGTGAATGTCGGCGTGACCGATCTCAGCATCGCCGGTCGAGCTTTGGATTGCAGGCGCGCGCGCAAGTATTCATCTATTCATACCAGGATAGATAATGTTCAGGACAGAATATGAGTTATAGGGCTTCCGTCGCCAGTATCTCGCATTACGCAAAAGCCCGCCTGCGCCGGTCGCTCAAGGCCCGGCAGGTTCGCTATGACCTGCTGCGCGATGGGCTCACGCAGGCACGTCACGTCGTCATCTGCGTCATCCGCGACGAGGTGCACCGGCTGGCATTCTTCCTGCAATATTATCGTGATCTCGGCTTCGAGCATTTTATCTGCATCGACAACGGCTCGACCGATGGCACGGTCGAGCTGCTGTCCAGCTTCGACGATGTCTCACTTCTTTCTGCCCACGGGTCCTACAAGGCTGCGAGATTCGGAAACGACTGGATCAACGAAGTCATCAATCGTCACTGTCGGGAGAAATGGGTTCTCTATGTCGATGCAGACGAGTTCCTGGTCTATCCCCATTGCGACACACGGCCGATCGATCAATTGACCGCCTATATCGATTCCATGGGCGGCCATTCCCTCCGCTCGGTGATGATCGACATGTACAGCCCCCATCCCGTTCTCGAAAACATATGTGAACCCGGTCGAAATCCGCTCGAAGTCTGCAATCTCTTCGACCGGTCCGGTTATGTCGCGCATTTCGACAAACGCAACTGGACGATTTGGATCAAGGGCGGCGTTCGCGGGCGGGTCTATTTCAACAACCGGCTCTGGGATGGCCCTGCGCTCAACAAGATACCCCTTGTCTATGTCGGGGGTGAACGTCTTTTTCTGAAATCATCCCACCAGGTCTGGCCGCTCTCCCTGAATTTGGGCGACATGAGCGGCGCACTCGGCGTATCTGGCGCGCTTCTGCATTTTAAGTTCCTGTCGACCTTCGTGCACAAGGTTGCCGATGCGGCGCACCGGTCCCAACATACGGAGGAATATGCCGTATATTCCTCGAGCAATAATGTGGATGCCTTCGTCTGTGCCGATACCGGGACCTACAGAAGCTGGAAGGACCTCTCCGATCACGGGCTCATCCAGGGTGAAGGCTGGAAATACTGGAGAAATGCCTCCGAGAGCGAAGTCTGATGCAGGTCACCTAGATGCATATCCCCCGGAAGTGCTCGCGGCGCCGTCTCAAGCGAGGTGCGCCGCACCCTCGGCATAAGCCTCCAACGCCTTCCGATTGAGAATGCGGATTTTGCCATGCGTGCCGTCGACCACTTTGCTCTCGCGCAAACGCCGCAGACACTGGTTGACCTTTTCGCGCGACGCCGGCAGCGTCGCCGCCAGCTCATGTTGGGAGATAATCAGCTCATCTCCGCTATTTTGCGCATCCACTTTGTACACGGCAGAAAGGCGCAGCAGCGTCCCGGCCAGTCTCTGCCTTAGGCTCGATCCCGCATTGGAAATGATCCGCAGTTCGAGTTCGGAAACACGTGCCAGCGCCTTCGACAGAAGCTTCACCTGGAATTGCGGATCGTTTGCACATAAGTCCCGCAGCAACCGACCGTCGAAATAATGCAGTTCGCAGTCGGACGAGGCCCGATATTCCAGGCTGAGGGACTGCTTGCGCAGTACCGCCAGTTCGCCGATCAGGCCGCCTTTTGGAACGATTTCCACGATGAACTCTCGTCCATCTGCAAGCGGGGTGCTTGCACTCACCATTCCGTGCTGAACGCGGGCGAATATGTCGACGACGACACCGGCGCTGGCAATCACCTCACCGCGGCGAAACTTTCGGACACTCGAACGGCAAAACGGGAATTCATGATCCAGATCCCCCCGCCCACCGTATACAATACCTACAGGCCCTGAAGTAACCGCCTCCTCTATTCGCGACGCGCCTCCTTTAGTCTTGTTATCTCTGATGCTAATCGCCCCGTCCATACACACAACTCCACGCAGATTAATTCGTTATTATCGTCGGCGACATTGGAAATACGTTAACTTAGAAAGTCGAATAACGATAGTATAAAGATATCCTGTCGAAATTATACATAAACTATGACGAATGCTCACATTTATATACATAAAGATCTATACTGAATTCCATAAACTGCCATGATCGTAAGCTATGGTTGGATTTTGTACGATCCATGACAATTTCTCAATTACACGACAAATCGGCGCGACAGACGATTAATCCCATTACCACCAATTAATACTAATAACATTTTGTTTACTTAACCGGATGTGCAAACAGTATTTTAAATATGCACAAATACACCTTCGGAGATAAAGAATTTTTTCACCATTATGACCTCGGTCACAGACATCAAGCCTATATTAGAACAAGCTTTCGCTGTAATTTCTGGGCTTCGCCCAACGGAGACGCGGATGGCGGGAAAAAATCAGGGTATCAACCGAAACGATCCTTGGCGGGACTACACCAGGGGACGACAGGAAGGGTATCCATTCAACTCGTCCAAATCCGATACGATCAGCAGGATTCTGAAGCGCGCATTGGACATCGCTATTGCGGCGTCTCTCTTATTTCTTCTGTCGCCGCTCCTTCTGTCGGTAGCACTCATCATAACGCTAAGCGATAGGGGCCCCATTCTCAATTCCCATCGGCGGATTGGCTATAGGGGAAAAGAGTTCGGTTGCCTCAAGTTTCGGACGACGAGAGCTGACGCAGCGGCCAGCCCGCATGTGACTGTTCTCGGCGACATCCTGACGCGATCGAGCCTCGACAAGCTTCCTAAAGTGATCAACGTGCTGCTTGGGCAAATGAGCCTTGTCGGACCCCGCGCCGTTAGCAAAGAAGAGCTGCCGCGATACGGCGAACATGCCTATGCTTACATCGCGGTCCGTCCTGGTCTGATCGGTCAGTGGCAGACCGGCGAGCGCGCCAACTATCAGAATAGCGTTTGCCTCGACGTCGAGTATCTGAGCAAATGGACGCTCACATTGGATTTCATGATCATGGCAAAAACTCTGTCGGCACTGCTTTCCCGGCACGCCTTGCTGCCGAAAGTGGACTGGTAGAGTATTTCCGTTTTCCCCGCCGAAAAGCGTAAGCGGTTTTCGGACGAAATAATGTGCAAAATATCTGATTAAAAACAGGATTTTAGGCAGACAGGCAGCCTTAAACCATCCTGTTCTGGTGGGCGCAAACCGTCATTTTTTTTGTGGACGTTGCCTTCGTTCCGGACGGCTGAGATACCACACAGAGGCGCATCCTGCCTGCTCAGCCATTGCATTATCCGTGGGGAGGCTTGCCGGTCACTTGTGAGCGCTCGGTGATAGAGTCCTTTTTCCGCCGCTTTTGGATATGCACCCACAATGAGTAGGCGAATAGACCCGCCAGATAACATATTTCCATCAATACAAGCGCTTCGAGCGAGTAGGCGATCGCTTCGGAAAAAGAGGAGCCTTTCAGCAGGATCACAGCACCCAGGGCAGCGACCAGCAGAAATGCAAAGATTGCAAAAGCCCAGGCGCGAATGGTCGCTCCGGCGGCGATGGAGATGGAAACCACGATGAGCGTGCTCTTCAGCATTTATACTGCTCCTCTCTTCACGCCTCCTTCAAGCCGCCGTCTGCCCTCAATGACATGACAAAACTCAAAGTCGAAACGAAGTCCGATCAAAGTATTTTATCTATTACCGTTAAAATATTGCTAAGAACCGCCTAGCAACCCGATCAACTACGCGAAGAATATTTGGCTATTCCTCAGACAGGGCATCCATCGTCCAAAATCAAAAGATGCTTGGAGCACGCAGGAAGGTTTAGGTATCGGATTAGTAACGAGGCGCCGCGGTGCTGCCGCGACGTTCCAGCGCCTAACTGAACATTCGTTCGATTGTTCCAAAAAGATAAATCTGAACATAAGCTTGCGTATGGGCACTTATGCGCCCGCGATGATCCAAACAGCGCCTGTCAACCCAGCATGAGATGACGACGACGTCAGTGATCTGCAGCAAGCCTGCTCCAAGCTCGGCTTTCACGACGGGATCGGACGCTCCCCCCGTGGCGGTCGACCACGTTACAACGAAACAGGGCCCGCCGGTGATTGGTGAGCCCTGCTGATGTCTTTTGCAGGTTAAGCACCGGCGATAAAGTTGCCAGTCTCGCGACCGGCATCGATAAGTCTATTTCGAGACTGCAGCCGCCAATTGCCGTTTTGCGCCGCGTTGGAGACTGAGGTTTTCAAGCCAAGTGACTTGTTTCCTCAATTTCAACGCCGGCTTTTCGATGAATATCCAGGAGAAGGCAGCAAAGCAAGTCGCAACGATGCTGCAGACAATGCCATTCAACAACCAGTTATGCGCCCAAGGCCCGAGCGCTACGAACGCTTGTTGGATGGGATATCCATAGAGGAAGACGCCGTAGGAGTAGTCGGCCCCGCGCAAAACGCCAAGCTTGCGGGGCGAGGTCAGGCCGAGGAAAACCGTGACATATCCCATGGCCGGAATGGCTATGAAATCCCCAAAGGAGGTGAACCAGTAGGCCCAGAATATCATTGCCATGGAGGCAAGGAAAATTCTCACATCCCAAAGAACCTTGTCCTTGTAGAGATAGAAAGTCACGCCCACGAGAAAAGCACAAATAAGCAGATTACCTGACGCGGTCGTGGGCATCGCCGCCCAGTCACTTTCATGTTTCCAATACCTTGCGATACCGAAGCTTACGATCAAAGCCGGCGTTGCGATAAGGGCGATCACGCGCCGCCTGACCACGCCAAGCAGAAACAGGGCGGCGATCACAGCATAACACTCGAGCTCGAAGGGTACAGTCCAGAGCTGCCCGTTCACCATCGCGGCGTCGGGATTATCCAGGAATACCCCTGGAAGATTGAAGTGAATGTGCCCTGTGACATTCAGCAGATAGGTAAAGAACTGTGGGTCGGTGAAATAGTCACGCAGGTCATACTCTGTATAGATCGCTCCGAGTATAAAGGCAGCCAGCAATACCTCCACCGCAAGAGCAGGGTAGATCCGGATAAATCGGTTACCGAGAAATGAGATTAATGTCTTCGACCGTTCAAGACTGCCGGCCACCAGGAATCCACTCAAGACAAAGAACATCGGGAGCACTGATTTGATGACAGGACGGAAGGGCGACTCCCAGAGGAAGAGGTCATCGCCGTAGGTGACGCGGGCCGTATGTATCCAAAGCACTGAAAAGGCTAACAGTAATCGCATATAATCGAATCCTGCCGGTCGCCCGTTCGCTAGATCAAGCTTTTCGCCGAGAAACATCTGTGCCCCTTTCAGAAATATTACTCGATTTGGAATGGCAAGCTGTTGCCGCAGTGCGGCGGCGGCATCATTGCCAGATCGGAGCCGCGTGTCAGTGACCAGAGGTACACCAGGAAAAATTGAACGAGAGAGCTCCCCTCTCCTGAAGACGAGATAGCTGACCATCAACCCAATGGCCCTGTGCTTCCCGAGGTGCCATGCGACGGTCAGAGTTTAAATCCAGGCGATCGGGCGGCGGATTGGATGAGGAAACGATGAAATTTCTGGCCACCCTATTCTGTATTGTTCTCGCCTTTATCGGGTTGGGCTTGATGGGAGGCGGCGCCGTGCTGCTCAGCCTCGGCGGCTCGCCCTATTACGCGATCGTCGGGCTTGCCTATCTGATTGCAGCGCTCCTGCTATGGCGCCGGAAAGCGTCAGGCGCATTCATCGTCTTTCTTGTTGCCGTTTTCACCCTTCCCTGGGCACTTTGGGAGTCGGGTCTCAATTTTTGGGCACTTTTTGCACGTTTGATGTCTCCCATTGCACTGGCGGGCTTTGCACTTCTTTTTGCGCCCTCGCTTTTGCCAGCCGCCAACCGGAAACTTTTCTATGGCGGCACCCTGCTTGCCGTCGTCCTGTTCGTTGCGGGCTTTAGCCTTGCTTTCACGCCGCATGGGCTGATCCGCCCCTCCGCCGACATCCCCGCCTACAAAATCGCCAAAGGCGACAATGCTCCCTCCGACTGGACATCCTATGGCCGCAGCACGGCAGGAGATCGCTACTCGCCGTTCGATCAGATCAATCGCGGCAATGTTGCCAAGCTAGACCTTGCCTGGACATATCGCACCGGAAAAGGAGAAGGCGCCGATCAGAACACGCCTCTGCAGATCGGCGATACGATCTATAGCTGCACGCCGACGGATGTGATCGCAGCGCTCGATGCAGATACCGGCAAACCCCGCTGGACCTTCGACCCCAAGGCAACGGCGCCTTACTGGCAGCGCTGCCGCGGCCTCGGTTACTATAAGATGCCCCAGGAGGCCCCATCTGCCGACGGTCTTTGCAATGAGCGTCTGGTGCAGACAACGATTGATGCCCGCCTCCTCGAGATCGACAGCAGGACCGGCGCGCCCTGTAAAGGCTTCGGAGACAATGGCACCGTGCAGCTCTCCCAGGGCATGGGCGAAGTCAAGACAGGTTATTATTTCCAAACATCAGCGCCGCTGATTGCCCGCAATCTGATCGTCGTCGGAGGCTGGGTCATGGACAATCAGGAGGTCGGCGAACCCTCGGGCGTCATCCGCGCCTTCAATGTCGTCACCGGCGAGCTCGAATGGGCGTGGGATCTCGGCAATCCTGAGATCACCAAACTCCCGCCGAAGGGCCAGACTTATACGCGGGCCACGCCCAACATGTGGACGACGGCCGCATTCGACGACAAGCTTGGGCTCATCTATGCACCGCTCGGCAATACCACCCCGGATTACTACGGCGTCAATCGCCCGGCCTTCGCCGATCGATACAATGCCACACTGGTAGCGCTCGATGTCACGACGGGACGAGAGAAATGGAAGTTCCAGACCGTGCATCACGACATCTGGGACTATGACCTCCCGGCCCAACCGGTTTTGATCGACCTGCCTGATGGCAATGGCGCCACAATGCCTGCTCTCCTGCAGACCACCAAACGCGGGCAGCTTTTCCTGCTCAACCGGCAGACCGGCGCACCGCTTGCCGAGGTTCAGGAGAACCCGGTGCCGCAGGACGGCGGCGCGCCGGGGGAGAAGCTGTCTCCGACACAGCCCTATTCCGTTGGCATGCCGACAATCGGTGCGGAGCGGGTGACGGAGCAGACGGCCTGGGGCCTGACGATGTTCGATCAACTGGCATGCCGCATCGCCTTCCGAAAGATGCGCTACGATGGCGATTTCACCCCGATCGGCCCGCACTATGCAATCCAGCAGCCGGGAAATCTGGGTGGTCTCAACTGGGGAAGCGTATCGGTCGATCTGCCGAACAACCGGGTCTTCATGAACGATATCCGCGTGCCCAGTCTCTTCGCACTCATCCCACGCGGCGAGTATGTCGATTTTGCCCTCACCACGACCGCGCATGGCCCCTCCGCCCCGCAGCGCGGTACACCATATGGTATGGCTACCGAAATGTGGACCTCGAGGCTCCGGGTTCCCTGCACGCAGCCGCCTTTCGGCACCGTCACGGCAGTGGATCTGAACACCCGTAAGATCGCATGGCAGGTTCCGGCCGGGACCGCCGAAGAACTAGGGCCGTTTAAGATCAAAACCAATCTGCCGATGCCGATGGGCCTGCCGAGTTATGCCGGCACGTCGGCGACTGCCGGCGGTGTGGTCTTCTTCGCCGGCTTTCAGGACTATTATATCCGCGCCTATGACGCCGAGAACGGCTCGGAACTCTGGAAATATCCCCTGCCGGTCGGCTCGAGCGCCACGCCCATGACCTATGTCTCACCTAAAACCGGAAAGCAGTATGTCCTGATATCCGTTGGTGGAGCGCCATATTCGACGGACGTCGGCGACTACGTGCTCGCCTTCACTCTCAAAGACGAACATTAGCCGCTGTCAGCGCACAAGCTTACCCGACCATCTCCACCTCAAACGAACTCATCACGGGACCCGCAGCAAAGGCAATCAGGATTTGGCGACGTTGCCGGCCGCATTGTGTTATTTTGGTCCGATAGGGAACTGAGGCTACGAGCGTGACGCGAAAACTGGCGGCGATCCTGGTCGCGGATGTGGTCGGCTACAGCCGCCTCGCCGGTGCGGACGAGGATCGCATCCTGGCGCGGCTGCGAACGTTGCGCAGCGATCTGGTCGATCCTACCATTGCCGTGCACAATGGCCGTGTGGTCAAGCGTACCGGAGATGGAAGCCTCATCGAGTTTCGCAGCGTCGTCGACGCCGTGCGCTGCGCGATCGAAGTGCAGACTGCCATGGTCGAGCGAAATATCGGCGTGTCCCCCGAGAATCGCATCGAGTTCCGGGTCGGTATCCATCTGGGGGATGTCGTCGAGGAGAGCGACGGCGATTTGATGGGCGACGGCGTCAATATCGCCGCGCGGTTGGAGGGAATTGCCCAGCCCGGCGCCATCTGCCTCTCCGAAGATGCCTATCGCCAGGTGAAAACGCGGCTTGAATGTGCCGTGACCGATCTCGGCAAAATCCCTCTCAAGAATATCGCGGAGCCGATGCGGGCCTATTTGCTTCAGATCGGAACCGCGTCAAAGCCGCTTCCGGCATGGCAGCCGGGAGAGCCGACCCCGATGAAACCGGCATGGGCCGCAGCCGTTCGTGACAAGCCCTCCATCGCCGTACTGGCGTTCAACAACATGAGCGGCGACGCCGAACAGGAATATTTCTCCGACGGGATCAGCGAGGACATCATCACCGACCTCTCGAAGTTGTCCGAATTGCACGTGATCGCTCGCAACTCATCCTTCATCTACAAGAACGTGACAGCTTCCGTGCCTGAGATGGCCAAGGCGCTTGGTGTCCGCTATGTCCTTGAAGGCAGCGTGCGCAAGGCTGGCAACCGCGTGCGTGTTACCGCCCAATTGATCGACGCCAGCAATGGCGGACATATCTGGGCCAGCCGGTTCGACCGCGACCTTACCGACATTTTTGCGGTTCAGGATGAACTGACCCAGGAGATCGTGACAGCGCTCAAGCTGAACCTCACCCATGGCGACCAGAACCGTTTGGGCCACGGGCGCGCTGCCGATGTCGGCGCTTACGAGTTGCTATTGCGTGGTCGCGAACAGGCATCGGCCCATACCCGAACCGGAAATGGAGCCGCCCGCAGCCTGGCAGCAGACGCTATCACCATCGATCCGGACTATGCAGCGGCATGGGCACTCATTTCCTTCACGCATGTGCTCGACTACGTCAACGCCTGGAGCGACGATCCGGAGGCTTCGCTGCAGATCGGGCTGGATCTCGCGCAGCAGGCAGTGCAAATGGCGGAAGAACAACCCAATAGCCACTTCGCGCTGGGCATGGCCTGCATGTGGAACCGCGAACTGGACCGGGCCCGGGCAGAAGTGCTGCGAGGCCTCGCGCTTTCTCCCAATTCCGCCGAGCTCCTGATGCTGATGGCCCATATCCAGATATTCTCCGGCGATCCCGAAGGCGCCTTGGAAAAACTCGATGCATCGATGCGGCTTGACCCACATCATCCGGAAATTCTTTTCCAATTTCTCGCTGACGCGCGCTTTTCTCTCGGTGAATATGAGCAAGCGATCGTCGCGATCGAGCTGCGGCTCCAACAAAACTCCCAATCGGAAACCGCCTATGCCCTGCTGGCGTCATGCTACGGCCACCTCGGCCGGCCGGAGGAGTGCCGACGCGCGTGGGAAAAGGCACTCCAGATCAATCCCAATTTTTCCGTCGAGCGCCGCCGCCGCGTCCTTCCCTTCCGAAACCCCGAGGACTTTAACCGCCGTGTGGAAGGACTGCGTAAGGCCGGATTGACGATCGCGAATCTCGATCGATGAACCGCCTTCGGCCGTGGTTACGATGCCGATAGCTGCATCCGCCGCAGATATGTAGTTGTGGAGGAAGAGCATGAGCCAGCAATACACTCCGCTCAAGGTAACCGTGGCCAGGTTTTCCTACGCGGTGAAAATCTTCATGACTTCGCATGTCGGCGGAAGAGCAAAACTGCTCCTCCTTGGCTTGGTAACGCTCTTCTGCGGCATCAGCGCACTGAATGTCCTCAACAGCTTTGTTGGGCGACATTTCATGACCGCCATTGCCGAAAAGCAAACTGCCGAATTCGTCCGCCAGGCGTTGCTTTATACTGGGGTATTTGGCGCCTCGACGATTGTCTCGGTGATCGCGCGTTTTGCGGAGGAACGTCTTGCTCTGCTCTGGAGGGAATTCCTGACACATCGCGCCATCGGGCTTTACATGAGCGACGGCACCTTTTATCGGGTCGGCATATCAGGCAAGCTCTCACACCCGGACCAGAGAATCGCAGACGACATCAAGGCGTTTACCATTGCCACGCTTTCCTTCGTGCTGATGCTGTTGAACAGCGGGTTGACCATTTTGACCTTTTCAGGTGTGCTGTGGTTGATCAGTCCGCTGCTGTTCATTGCTGCAGTCGTCTATGCGGCATTTGGCTCCTACATGACGATCGCGCTCGGCCGACCGTTGATGGACCTGAACTACAACCAGCTCGACTCCGAAGCGGCCTTCCGCTCCAGCCTGATCCATATGCGGGAAAACGCGGAATCCGTCATGATCGCAGGCGGAGAGGAGCGCCACGCCAGATTCCTGATCAAACAGTTCGATCAGCTCGCCAGCAATTTCAGGAGAATAATACTCATCAATCGCAATGTCGGCTTCTTCACCACCGGCTATAACTGGATGATACAGATCATTCCGGTCGTCATCATTGCTCCAGTCTTCATGAATGGCGACATGGAATTCGGCGTCATCACGCAGTCGGCTGCAGCGTTTGCGACGCTGGTCGGCGCATTCTCGTTCATCGTCAGCCAGTTCCATTCGATTTCCAATTTCGCCGCCGTGGTGGCCCGCATCAGCTCTCTGCTGGACGCCATAGAGGAGGCGCAAGAACCCGCAGAATCCGGGATTGAGTTCACCGAAAACGGAGAGCAACTTGCCTATGAGGATGTGACCCTGACGGCACCCTCGGATGTGCCTTTGCTGCGAGAGCTGTCAACGTCGATCCCGCTCGGCACGCGATTGCTTGTCGTCGGCGATGAAGACGCCGCAGGCATTGCTTTGTTCCGGGCCACAGCGGGGATCAATATATCAGGCAACGGACGCATCAACCGTCCAAGGCGGGATTTGATCCATTTCATTCCCCAGCGCCCCTATGTTGCTCGCGGCACGTTGCGCCAGATCCTCGTACCGCCGGATCGATCCGGGGACGTCTCGGAAGAGCAAATCCTTCGATTGCTGAAAGAGCTCGGTCTTGGACGCGCCATGGATGCCGGGGAAATCGACAAGGAACAGAACTGGGCGACACTGCTGTCGCCACGCGAGCAGCACCTTCTGGCTATCGCGGGAGCGCTCGTGGCCGAGCCGCACTATGTCCTGATGGAGAAGGGCGAGGTCATGTTCGGGCAGGAACTGCTGAATCAGATCCTCGGGCTTCTGGCGGAAAGATCGGTCGCATGCATCAACTTCGCGGAGCCCGATGCAGCGCGCAGCGGCTATGATGCAGTTCTCGAATATCATGCCGACGGATCCTGGATCTGGATCGATCAACTAGGCAATTCCTAATTGCTCATGGTGGGCGAGTGCTGCCGCACTTCCTCCATGCCGCCATTGCCGCTGTTGGACATTCCATTCTAGGTCCGGGTCGTAGCTAGCGTATGGCGGGCGATCATCAGTTCTTCGTCCGTAGGCACCACATAGACCCGCAGCCTGCTATCCGACGTCGAGATCAGCAGATCTCCCTTGGCGTTCCTTTCCGGATCCAGCTTCGCCCCCAGCCATTCGAGTTTCGCAATGATCCTCTTCCTCATCTCGGGCGAGTTTTCGCCGATGCCGGCAGTGAAGACAAAGGCATCGATGCCGCCAAGGGCTGCTGCCAGCATGCCGGCATGCAAGCCGATGCGATGGACGAAGTGCTCCAGCGCGAAGGCCGCAGACGATTGCCGGCTTTCCAGGAGCGCACGTACATCATTGCTCACGCCGGAAAGGCCCATGAGCCCCGACTCCTTGTAGAGCAGGTCCTGCACTCCGTCGGGCTTCATGCCCTTCTGGTCTAGAAGATAGAGGATGACGCCGGGATCGATCTGACCGCAACGCGTGCCCATCGGCAGCCCGTCGAGAGCAGTGAAGCCAAAAGTGCTTTCCACACTGTGACCACCGAGCAGCGCGCACATTGAGGCGCCGCTGCCGAGATGGGCGACGACAATGCGGCCACCGGCGATCTCCGGTGCAAGTTCGCGCAGGCGATTTGCCACATATTCATAGGAGAGCCCGTGAAAGCCGTAGCGCCTGACGCCTTCGGCATAGAACCGTTCAGGAATGGCATAGTGATCTGCAACCGCACTGTGGCCGCGATGGAAGGATGTATCGAAGCAGGCGACCTGCGGCAAATCCGGACGCCGCTGCCGGATCGCGCGGATCGGCGCCAGATTGTTCGGCTGATGCAGCGGGGCGAGCGGCACATAACGCTCCAGATCCGCGAGCACCGTTTTATCGATGAGCACCGCCCGATCATAATCCGGGCCGCCGTGCACAACCCGGTGACCAACCGCGGCAAGCCGATCTTGATGTCGTTCTCGCAGCCAGTCCCCGACGAGCCGCATGGCGGCCGGCAGGTCGGGAACTTCGCTCGGGCTGTGCTGATGATCCGCAAGCATCTCTGAGCCGGTGCCCTTGATGCGTAAACGCGGGGCGGTACCCACGCCTTCCATCTGCCCTTTCAAAAGTTTTGAAAGGCCACCTTCGACCGAAAAGACCTCGAATTTGAGGCTGGAGGATCCGGCATTTACGACGAGAATGACATCCATGACGCTATGCACCCGATATGGTCGCCATTCGGCGGCGCGCTTCGGCGAGCAGGACTGCCACCGCACAGGAAGCAAGGCGGGTCCGCACGGAATCGGCACGGGACGTGAGGATGATCGGCACCCTGGCGCCGAGCACGATGCCAGCAGCGTCTGCGCGCGCCAGAAATGTAAGGTTCTTCGCCAGCATATTGCCGGCTTCCAGATTGGGCACGACAAGAATCTGCGCCTTGCCTGCCACCGGCGAATGGATAGCTTTTATCCGCGCAGCTTCGGGGTCGATGGCATTGTCGAAGGCGAGCGGCCCATCGAGCAGCCCGCCGGTGATCTGCCCGCGCTCCGCCATCTTGCAAAGCGCGGCCGCCTCGATGGTGGAAGGGATCTTCGAGGTTACCGTTTCGACGGCCGACAGGATCGCCACCCGCGGCTTGCCGAGGCCAACCTGGGTAAACAGGTCGATGGCATTCTGGACGATATCGCGCTTCGCATCGAGGTCCGGTTCGATATTGATAGCTGCATCCGTGATGAACAGCGGCTCCGAATAGGTCGGCACGTCCATGACGAAGACGTGGCTGATCCGGCGGGCAGTCCGCAATCCCGTGGCTGACGCGGTCACGGCACGCATCAACTCGTCGGTGTGCAGGCTGCCCTTCATCAGAAGCTCGCCTTTCGCCTCGCGGATCAGCTCAACTCCGCGAGCTGCGGCGGCATCGCTGTGGGTAACGTCCACGATCTCATAGGCTGCGATATCGAGATGGTGTGCCTCGGCCACCGCCTCAATCTTCTGGGCGGGACCGACGAGTATGGGCGTGATCAGCCCCTCCTCGGCAGCCTCGACGGCGCCGCGCAGAGATGCTTCGTCGCAGGGGTGAACGATGACCGTGTTCATCCGCGGAGCCTGCTTGGCGCGCGCGACGAGCTGTTCATATTTCCGGTGCGCCTCCGGCGGTACAATGCCTGCTGTATCCGTCATGAAAACCCCCATTAGAACAGCTTCTATCGCAGCCGCCGATATCGGGTCGTGATCCTGAGTTCTGGACCTGCCGGTCCGGTGCGATCCTCGCCGTTTTCGGGCAATCGGATGGCGCGCCGGCTAAGCTGCGTGTCTGCAGGCGACATGCCGGGAGCGCCGCGAGCGCACCCACATTGCTTCTTGCCAGCCCCGCTTTGCGGCAGCCGCAATTGAACGGGAAAAACCCGACGGCGTGCAGGACAAGCCGGCGACCGAAGCCATCCTAGTAACCCATTGTGACGGTTTATCGTCTCCTTCCAGCCACTGCACGTATGTTACGGGAACATACACCTTGCCAGATACCCGTAGGGAGTTATCTGATGCCGCCTGTCTGCAACTTTGCCCAGGGGCGATAAACGGTTACCGAGCCTACAGCTAGCTCAATTCGTATCGCCGCCCTGAGGTCCATGCAGGAGTTGGAGCCGAATGCTCGTCAAAGATGTAATGACCGTCAAAATTATCAAGGTGTCGCCTGACAACAGTGTCAGGCAGGCGGCAAAAATCATGCTTGATAACCACGTCAGCGGCGTCCCAGTCGTTGATGACGAAGGGCATTTGCTGGGTGTCCTCAGCGAAGGGGATCTGATCCGCAGAACGGAGTTGGTATCTGGAGCGATAGCCTCGCTTGAGGAAATGGCATTGCCATCGGAAGCTCGAGCCAACGCCTATGTCAGGCGCACCTCGTGGCGGGTCGGTGATGCAATGACCCCGGATCCTCTCACCATTGACGAGGAAGCCTCGCTGGCGCGCGTTGCGAAGCTCATGCACGAGCGGAGCATCAAGCGAATTCCTGTCGTGAGAGGTCGCGAGCTGGTCGGCATAGTTAGTCGCGCAGACCTGCTTCAGGCAATTCTGGTGGCGCGGCAAGACGAAACTGGTGGAGGGGATGAGGGCATCCAACGCAGTATCGTCACACGGTTCGGAGAAAACACCGGACTGGAAGGTTTGGATCTAAGCGTGACGGTTACCAACGGGATCGTGCACATCTGGGGGAACGTCGAGACCACCGAATGCCGAAGAGCGGCGCGGGTTCTCGCAGAAGGTGTTCATGGGGTCAGGGGAGTAGTCGAGCACTTCACCGCCCCGGATAGCTGATCAGCACTGCATTGCCGATATAGAGGCCTACTGCCGCTCCGGACTGTCGGAGCTGGCATATTCCGACGGAGGCATCGCATGGTAAAGCTCATGAACGCGGCCGTCGTTCGACAGTTCCGCGCACCGCTAGTTATCGAAGAGATGGAGATCCCAAGTCCGGGAAGCGGTCAGATTCTCGTGAAATACGAAGCGACTGGTGTATGCCACACCGATCTGCATGCGGCCAATGGCGACTGGCCAGTGAAGCCCTCCCCGCCGTTCATACCTGGACATGAAGGTGCCGGCTTTGTCGCTGCGGTAGGAGCGGGCGTGAAGCGGGTAAAGGAGGGCGACCGAGTCGGCGTGCCTTGGCTCCATGCCGCGTGCGGCTACTGCCCCCATTGCCGAACCGGTTGGGAAACGCTTTGCGCGTCTCAGTCCAACACTGGATATTCGGTGAATGGAACCTTCGCCGAGTTCGGGCTGGCTGATCCTGATTTCGTCGGCAATTTGCCAAACGGGTTGGATTTCGGTCCCGCCGCTCCGGTGCTGTGCGCCGGGGTGACCGTTTACAAAGGCCTCAAGGAATCAGAGGTGCGCCCCGGTGAATGGGTGGCGATTTCGGGCGTGGGAGGCTTGGGCCACATGGCCGTTCAGTATGCTAAGGCGATGGGCATGAACGTTGTTGCTGCCGACATTTTCGAAGACAAGCTGGCGTTGGCAAAGCAACTCGGCGCGGATATCACGATAAACGCCAAGGCTGTAGATGCGGTCGCGCAGATACAAGCTGCCACAAATGGCGGCGTTCATGGAGTACTGGTGACGGCGGTCTCACCGCCGGCAATGGAGCAGGCTTTCGGGTTCATGCGGTCAAAGGGCACGATGGTCCTCGTCGGCTTGCCGCCTGGGAAAATCGCACTACCCGTCTTTGAAACGGTTCTGAAACGCATCACCGTGCGTGGATCAATCGTTGGCACGCGCCAGGATTTGGACGAGTCCCTGCAGTTCGCGGCGGAGGGCAAGGTTACGCCTCATTTTTCCTGGGACAGCTTGGAAAACATCAACGACATATTCCACCGCATGGAAGCGGGCAAAATCGATGGTCGCGTCGTCATTCCCCTTTCATAACCGGAGAGCGTCGGAGCGAGCTGCATAGATCTACGGGTTGGCAAATGTCAGTTTGATCGGGAGGTTGAGATGGGTTCGACTGAGATGGCAGCAATGAACGAAACTGTGTCGGGCGGTCCCCCGCCACCAAGTGCGATTTCAGCACAAGAACTTCGTCTGCTGGATGCCTATTGGCGCGCTTCGAACTACCTTTCGGTCGGCCAGATATACCTCCTGGACAATCCTTTGCTGAAGGAGCCGTTGAAGCGCGAGCACGTAAAGCCGCGGCTGCTCGGCCACTGGGGCACGTCGCCCGGCCTCAACATGCTCTATGTGCACCTGAATAGGGTGATCAAGCGCGATGACCTGAACATGATCTACGTGATCGGTCCTGGTCATGGAGGGCCGTCACTGGTCGCCCATGCCTATCTGGAGGGCACCTACAGCGAGTTCTATCCGAACATTAGCAAGGATACGGAGGGCATGCGGCGGCTGTTCAAGCAGTTCAGCTTCCCAGGCGGCATTCCAAGCCATGTTGCTCCGGAAACGCCGGGCAGCATTCATGAGGGCGGTGAGCTCGGATATGCGCTCAGCCACGCCTATGGCGCCGCCTTCGACAATCCCGACATGATCGTTGCCTGCGTCGTCGGTGACGGCGAAGCCGAGACCGGGCCACTGGCGACCGGCTGGCAAGGCAACAAGTTCCTGAACCCGGCGCGCGACGGCTGCGTTCTGCCGATCCTCCATCTCAACGGATACAAAATCGCCAACCCGTGCTTCCTTGCCAGAATCCCGAAAGAGGAACTGCGGAAGTTCTTCGAGGGCATGGGTTACAAGCCCTATTTCGTCGAGGGGCATGATCCCGACAAGGTCCACCGGGAGCTGGCTTCTGTGCTCGACACGGCCGTTGCCGAGATCCGCAACATCTGGGCAGATGCGCGAGCGAACGGCAACCTGAAGCGCCCCGCCTGGCCGATGATCGTCTTTCGAACGCCAAAGGGGTGGACATGCCCGGCGGAGATAGATGGGAAGAAGTCCGAGGGCTACTGGCGATCGCACCAGGTTCCGATGGGCGACATGGACAAGCCCGAACACATCCGAATCCTCGAGCAATGGATGAAGAGCTATCGTCCCGAGGAGCTGTTCGACGATTCCGGCCGGTTCAAGCCCGAACTGGCGGCACTGGCTCCGACCGGGCAGCGCCGGATGAGCGATAACCCCCATGCCAATGGCGGGCTCGTGATGCGCGATCTCAAGATGCCGGATTTCCGGGACTACGCGATCGATGTTCCGAGTCCCGGCGAAACGACGGCCGAGGCGGCGCGCGTCATGGGAACATTCCTGCGCGACGTAATGAAGCTGAACCTCGAAACCGAAAATTTCCGCCTCTTCAGTCCAGATGAAAACAATTCCAACCGCTGGCAGGACGTGCTCGAGGTCACCAACCGTTGTTACATGGCCGAGATCTATCCGGAGGACGACCATCTCTCGCCTGATGGCCGTGTCATGGAAGTGCTGAGCGAGCACCAGTGCCAGGGCTGGCTGGAAGGCTACCTTCTGACGGGTCGTCACGGCTTCTTCTCCTGCTACGAAGCCTTCATCCACATCATCGACTCGATGTTCAACCAGCACGCCAAATGGCTGAAAGTATGCAATGAAATCCCGTGGCGAAGGCCGATCGCGTCACTGAACTACTTTTTGAGTTCTCATGTCTGGCGCCAGGATCACAACGGCTTCAGCCATCAAGACCCCGGGTTCATCGATCATGTCGTCAACAAGAAGGCGGAGGTGGTGCGGGTCTACCTGCCACCGGATGCCAACACACTGCTGTCGGTCACGGATCATTGCCTGCGCAGTCGCAACTACGTCAACGTGGTGGTTGCAGGAAAGCAACCCGCGCCGCAATGGCTGACGATGTCCGAGGCCGTCAGGCATTGCAGCATGGGTATTGGCATCTGGGAATGGGCCAGCAATGACAAGGGCAGCGAGCCGGACGTGGTGATGGCCTGCTGTGGCGACGTTCCGACCGTCGAGACGCTGGCCGCGGTCCAATTGATCCGTGAGCATCTTCCCGAGATCAAGGTGCGGGTCATCAATGTCGTCAACCTGATGAAGCTGCAGCCGGCCAAGGAACATCCACACGGGCTGTCCGATGCGGATTTCGACGGCCTGTTCACCAAGAACAAGCCCATCATCTTCGCGTTCCACGGCTATCCCTGGCTGATCCACCGGCTGACCTATCGGAGGACGAACCACGGCAACCTGCATGTCCGCGGCTACAAGGAAGAAGGCACCACAACCACGCCCTTCGACATGGTGGTTCTTAATGAACTCGATCGGTTCAGCCTTGTCGCAGACGTCATCGACCGGTTGCCGCAACTGGGTGCCCGCGCCGCCTACTTCAAACAGGCCATCCAGATGAAGCTGCTTGAACACAAGGAGTACATCGAGAAATACGGCGATGACATGCCGTCGATCAGCGGCTGGAAATGGGGAACAAGGGGCACGACGAAGGCACCGAAATCAACCTCCACCGAAGGCGACAACGCCTGAAGACATTGGCGGGCTTTCCAATCAATCGCTCCGCGGGACCGATCTAGTTTGAAGGATCCGTTTATGATGCGATCAAACAAGGATGTTGGCGCTCACGACGCCGAAGGAAGCCATGACCGTATGGGCATGCTTCCAGAGGTAGGCTTGCTCTCCAACGGTCGCACTCTCGTCACCGAGGCAGGCGCGGGCTACGCATCCCGGTTCGACCTCGACGTGACTCGCTGGCGCGAGGATGGAACGCGCGATTGCTGGGGGCAATTCTGCTACGTCAGGGATCTTGCGGACAACAAGATCTGGTCAGTCGGCGGGCAGCCGATCCATCGGACAGACTGCATCTACGAACACTCCTTTCAAAGTGATCGAGCGGAACTCCGCTGCTCTACCGAAGACATTGATATTCGGAGTTCGATATGCGTCGTGACAGATTGCGATGCGGAAGTGCGCCTGCTTCGAATTTCCAATCTTGGCTCAAAGGCAAAAGAGCTCGAACTGACAAGCTATAGCGAAATCTGCCTGAACAACCGTCGTGCCGACAGTGCGCATCCGGCCTTTGCCAAACTTGAGGCTATTCTCGGCATTCGAAGAGAAGGTCAGTTTCTTTCGGTCGATCCCTGCAATCCGGCGGATTGGCCGGGCTACGAGCTCGATTTCGAGCACGGATCAGCAACCCATAAAATCCATGTGGACAACAAGAGCGGGCCGGGGCACAGCCTGCTTTCGCTTGTCGTGGATGGCAAAGGGATCGATGGAAGCACGATAACGCTGTCAGATGACGGCCGCCGTCATGATGTCCGCACTATCCTTGGTTCGCCATGACAGAGCAGCTCTCGACGGATCCCGAACTGAACAGGATGCCGGCCGAGGAGGACCTGGCTCGTCTGCAGTTCACGACCCTGCTCTACTATCTTCACTGCACGAATCCGGACAACGGCCTTGTCCGCGACAAGACGCAGCCGGACGCGCCTGCGAGCATTGCCGCGATAGGCATGGCTCTCGCAACCATTCCCGTTCTCGTGGAGCGTGGCATCATCATTCGAGAGTTCGCGGTGAAGATCGCACGCATGCGATTGAAGTTCTTGCTGGATAGTCCACAAGGACCTGAGCCCGATGCAACGGGATACAAGGGCTTTTTCTACCATTTCCTTGACATCGAAACCGGACGACGCGTTTGGCAATGCGAGCTGTCGACGATCGACTCCGCGTTCCTGTTTGCCGGAGCATTGACCGTTGCCGCCTATTTTGATGGCGATTCCGTGGAAGAGGCTGAAGTTCGCCGCCTGGCCAATGCACTTTACGAGCGCGCTGACTGGGATTGGGCTTGTGATCACGGCCTCACCTTGACCCACGGCTGGCGGCCGGAAATCGGTTTTATCCCCTACCGCTGGCGCGGTTACGACGAGGGATTGCTTCTCTATATTCTGGGCCTCGGGTCACCGACCCATCCGTTGCCCTTTGAATCCTATGCGGCCTACACCGCCAGCTATGAATGGCGTAACATCTACGGACGCGAACTGCTCTACTCCGGACCGCTGTTTACCCATCAGCTTTCGCATATGTGGATCGACTTTCGTGGCATCCGTGACGAATTTATGAGAGAGCACGACAGCGACTATTTCCAGAACAGTCGCCACGCGACATTCGTCCAGCAGGAATATGCGATCCGCAATCCCAAGAATTTCGCCGGATACGGCGAGCATTGCTGGGGTTTCACCGCAAGCGACGGACCGGGCTGGACCAAGCGAAACGTTGGGGGGGTAGAGGTGGAGTTCTTCGACTACATCGCTCGCGGCGCGCCATACGGGCCGGACGATGGAACGGTATCACCATGGGCAGTTGTTGCCTCTCTACCCTTTGCGCCAGAGATAGTCATACCGACACTTTGGAACTTCGCACGCATGGATCTTGGCATGACGCGACTTTATGGCTTCAAGCCGTCTTTCAACCAAACCTATGCCGTGAAAAACAGTGACACCGGACGATGGGTCAGTCCCTATCACTTTGGAATCGATCAAGGTCCCGTCGTTCTGATGATCGAGAACTACAGGAGCGGGTTGCTGTGGAGCATCATGCGTCGCTGCCGGCCAATCGTGGTGGGATTGAGGAAAGCAGGTTTTGCAGGCGGGTGGCTGTGAAAACAACCGAGAGGCAACAGGCCTCGGTTCGAATGTTACAAACAGCGTCAACGATCTCGGGCCTAAAGCGGGTCGCGATCTTTCAGATTTGCTCCTCGCGCTTTAGGTCTTTGTTTTTACGCATGTCATTAGCGCAAAACCGCTGCACACTTTTGCGCGACATGCTTTAATCGTTAGGAGTGAAGTAATTTCGAGCTTTCGCGTATGCGCTCAGGCTGCTCACGAACTTCCTCGGCTGTCTGCCGCGAAGGCAAAATATCTATGGTTCGTGGGGAAGCGTTTCCGTGGAGCACGGTGGCGAATTCCCACGCTTCAGCGGTCCGAACTGAGGGATCCTGGTCGCCTACTGGATCTTCCCGGCCACCCCGTAAACGCAAAAGCCCGCCATGAGGCGGGTTTTTGGGTATTGTGTGTTTGATCATGGAAGGATTGGTTGCGGGGGCAGGATTTGAACCTGCGGCCTTCAGGTTATGAGCCTGACGAGCTACCGGGCTGCTCCACCCCGCGCCATGGCAAATCCATTGGATCTGCTTGAGTA